>CAMAHZ010000080.1 GCA_945834965.1 uncultured Clostridia bacterium
ATATAGATTATTATGAACAGGCACGCCGCCTGAAGCTTGATATGTATCATAATTTACCCGTTTACTTTTTTTGAAGGCGAGCCTTAGCTTCGCCGTTCGTCGAATGAACTTGACAGACTACGGCGCAGCCTTCCATACTTTGGCAGTCGCCGCAGGTTGTAAAGCCCTTACTCAAGGCGCATATGCGTATTTGACACAAGCTTTCACAGAAGGGCGTTTTAACGCCTTTCGCCCTACAGCCTACGCAGTTAATCATATCCGCCGTAATAGTCACGCCGTTAAGCTCGCTCCACTCCTTTGCAACCTTTTGCCTGAGAGCGTTATCGTCGTTTAAGGTTGCTTCTCTCGCCTGACACGCCGAGCAGTCTAATCCGCAACAAGCAATAAGTTCGTCCATAGTTCTTTCCCGCTTTATAAATTTTCCCATATGCGCACGCCGAACTTCTTTATCCAGGCAAACGCACAGACAGCGCCTGCGGCAAGCGAAAGGGTGCAGATTAACAGGTATATCTCACCGCTCACTATAAGCGTTGCGGCGAAGTTTAGCCCGACGAGCGCGCCGAAGATTACAAACACGGCAAGCATTAAAAAGAGTACGCTTATGCTCTGCTTAATGACCACCGTCTCGTTATCCCAGTCGAGCATGGGCTTTAAAAGGTTGAATATAAGCCCCAACGCGCCGAATAAAAAGTTGGTTGCAATCGGCATTAAGATAAACGCTATATATCCGAGTGCCGAAACCTTTAGCATTATTGCGGCAATCACACCGCAGATTATCGCCATAGGCGTGTTGAAAAGCACGTGGAAGAACACCTTTGCAAACAGCGGTTTATACCCTTCTACGGGCAGAGATTGCAGGATTGCTATGCTCTTACCTTCTAACGATACGGAAGGTGCGGTCACGCCGTCCATAGAAGAAATCATACATATGCCGATACAAATAATCGGCGTGAGTATTTTAACTAAATCGGGGTTGGCGTTTTGCAGTTCGCCGAAGAACGAACCGCCCATTGCAATAAACCACACCGCCGCTAAAAGAAGTAATATTACGCCCATTCCGCAGTTGAGAAGATACGCCGTACTGCGGAAAAAACGCTTGCTCTCTTTAGCAAGCAGCGTACCCCATACCGAACCGCTTTTTACCATCTTTTGCTTGTACACCGACTTAGACGCCGCCGCCTTTCGGGTGATTATGCCGAGATAGGTTTTAGTAAGCAACAGATATAACAGCCCGAAAAGCCCTGCGCAGATTGCAAAGGTGACCAGGCCGCCCAGCCAGTCGCCTTCCGCCGAACGCCCTACAAGATATAGTGGATATACGTACGCCTTTATGCCCTGCGCCGCCTGCGACCCGTTCTCCATCATCGCCTTTATAACGGTATCCATCTGCGAATACACCACGAAGTATGCCGCAAGCAATAGAATTGAAAGCACTACGGTTATGATATTTGCGTGCTTAACCCTTGAAGCTATAAACGCCACGATAAAGCCTAAAAGGCAGCACAGCGTAAGCGTGAAAAGGGGCAAAACCACTAAATCGACTAATACGAACAACAGTCCCAAAAAGCTAAATCCGCCAGCCACGCAGAAAGCAACGTACGCAGGCGCAAGCACGATAAAGCAGAAATAAAAATTCTGTGCGTAAAGCGGCAGCATACGGCAAAAGAGTATTAGCTTAGACGGTATGGGCAGGGATAAAAGCAGGTCGTTATCCTTTGCCCTGTACAGCTGAGACTGCGCCATAAACACGCTGCCCACTACGGCAAACACTATCGCAATAATTACGGCGTAGGTAAAGCACAGCCAGCCGATACCGTTTTGGATAAAGGCGGGTGCCATAACTATGAACATACCGAAAGCCATTGCCGCAAACAGTACGCCGATTACGCCCATTAAGATTAGGTAGCTTGCAAAGCCGCTTATGCCACTCTTTTTATCCTTAGTGCGCCCCGAAAGGCGCATAACCTTTATAAATTCGTTTTTAATTAAGCTCTTAATCATCTTCTGCCCCTGCAAGGAATACTTCTTCCAAAGATTCGCCGCCAACGACTTCTTCCATCGTTCCGCAACGCACTATATTGCCGCCCTTTAAAATGGCTACCTTGTCGCACAACTTTTCCGCAACTTCCAGAACGTGGGTGGAGAAGAAGATTGCGCCGCCATTATCGCACACTTCTCTCATCATAAGCTTAAGCGTATGAGCCGCCTTAGGGTCTAACCCGACGAAGGGTTCGTCCATAACGATAAGTTTAGGCTCGTGAATCCAGGCAGAAATGATTGCAAGCTTCTGCTTCATACCGTGCGAATAGCTTGATATGGGCTGAGCAAGGCTGTTAGAAAGCTCTAAATCCGCCGCGTACTTATTTATTCTCTGCTTTAAAAGGTCGGGCGCAACCTTGAAGATACTGCCTATAAAGTTAAGGTATTCAACGCCCTTCATATACTCGTACAAGTCGGGGTTGTCGGGGATATAGGCAATCTTTTTCTTGCACTCTAAGGGGTTGTCTTTAACCGATGTGCCGTCGATATAGATATTGCCGCCTTCAAATTTGAGTATGCCCACGCAGCACTTGATAGTCGTGGACTTACCTGCGCCGTTGTGCCCGATAAACCCGAAAATTTCACCTGCGTTAATCTGCAGGTTCAAGCCTGTAAGCACCTTTTTGTCTCCGTAGCTCTTTGTAAGGTTTTCAATCTTTAACATAATCTCTCTCCTTATTCCTTACTATTCTTTTCGGGAATGACCGTAAGCTCGTCTCCCTTACCTGCAACGATATAGTCGTACGTTGCCATAAACTGCTGACCTATCATTTGGTTTATTTCCTGCGGGGTAAACACGCACACGCCGTTTGCGCACAGCGTCGCAAGCGAGTAGGCGTACAGCCATATCTGCTTAAATAACAGCTTTGCCTGCTTTTCGCTTAAGCCGTAGTCCTTTTCAATCAGCGGTATGCACGCCTTAACGCCGTCGCCGAACTTTTCCATCATCTCGTCATAAGTGCATTCCCTTTCGCTCTTTTGCATAAACAAAAGCTTGAATATGTGCGGCTCTTTATTTGCGTAGGAAATCATAAGGTTTCCGAACTGCTTGAACGCAGGGGTGTACTCGAACGCCCTGTTCGTCTCCGCCGTGTACAGCTCCATAGCGTATTTTCTCACTTCACCCCTTATCTCTTCGATAGAAGAAAAGAGAGTGAATATCGGGCTTGCAGAAGTACCCAAAGCCGTCTTTAGCTCGTTGGCGGTAACGCCTTCAACGCCGCAACGCCTGCAAATTTCGTAGGCGGCTTTAATTACTTGTTCCCTTGTAAATTTAGGTTTGGGGGGCATAGATATCTCCGTTGGCTCTTGTTTTAAAACGCTTATTTTAGAACGGTCGTTTTAGAACCTTTGTTACAATATAATACTTTGTTTCGGCAATGTCAAGCGTTAGACGTAAAATTTTTAAAAGGATAGCTTTTGCCGTTGCATGCGCTTTTAAGTTTTTAAGCATTAGCGCTTTATCGTGATAAAGTATTTGCCAAATGTGTTTTAGCGGTGGTATCATAACGTAATAAATATTAATATGTTATCGTTTCCTTTTTCTATTATTTACTGAATATTTTCTAACAAAAAAATTAAAACCACGGGTTGTCCCCGTGGTTTTTTGTATAGTAAAACACGGCTGTAAGCGCCGTGTTTTTTTGTTTGAATTTTTTGTTTTATTTCGTGCCGAAGAGCCTGTCGCCCGCGTCGCCTAAGCCGGGCAGAATGTAACCGTTTTCGTTAAGGCATCTATCTAACGTGGAAACGTAAACGGGTACGTCGGGGTGAGCTAAGGCAACCTTTTCAACGCCCTGCGGTGCGGCTATTATCGCCATAAACTTAATCTTTTTGCAACCGCGCTGTTTAAGTGCGGCTATCGCGTCGCACGCAGAGCCGCCCGTTGCGAGCATGGGGTCGATTAAAAACACCGTCTTATGTTCGATATCTTCGGGAAGCTTGCAGTAATACTCGTGGGGTTCTAAAGTATCTTCGTCGCGGTACATACCGATATGCCCTACCTTTGCGGTGGGGAACACCTTATGAACGCCGTTTACCATACCCAAACCTGCACGTAAAATAGGCACGATTGCCACGCTGTCGTCGGCAACTTTATATTGAGTAGTCACTTCCAAAGGGGTCTCCACCTGAACGGGCACGAGTTCAACGTCGCGCATACTTTCGTAGGTCATTATGGTGGTAATTTCTTCGATAAGCTCTCTGAATTCCTTCATGCTCGTATTCTTGTCACGAAGAATTGCGACTTTATGTCTTATCAAAGGGTGGTCGAAAACGAATACGTTTTTTAACTTTTCCATTATTCCGCCTCCTTCTTCTCTTCCGTCGATTGAGCTACTTCTTCACTTTCAACCGTGTTTTCGGTTGCGCTTTCGCCTTCCGTTTGAGTTGAAATTTCGGTCTCCGATTGACCTTCGCTCTCGGTTGCGCTTTCAGCCTTCTTCGACTTAATATTTACCAAAAGGTTGGTAAGAATACCGAGTATGAGCGAGCAAGCGACTGCCGTTATAGTAACCTTGCCGAACGAGAGAGTAAGTCCGCCAACGCCTGCAATGAGAATAACGGAAACCACGAACAGATTTTTGTTGTCGCCAAGGTCGACCTTTTGAATCATCTTAAGACCTGAAACTGCGATAAAGCCGTATAAAGCTATGCACACGCCGCCCATTACGCAGGGGGGAATGGTTGCAAGGAAGGTTACGAAGGGAGCAATAAACGACGCAACTATCGCCATAGCGGCGGTGGTTAATATCGTAACGACGGAAGCGTTGCCCGAAATTGCTACGCAACCGACCGATTCGCCGTAGGTCGTGTTGGGGCAACCGCCGAAAAACGCGCCCGCTATAGAGCCCACGCCGTCGCCGAGCAAGGTTCTGGTAAGACCGGGTTCGGTCAAAAGGTCGCTTTCGATTATGGAAGAAATGTTCTTATGGTCTGCGATATGCTCTGCAAATACCACGAACGCAACGGGGATATACGCAACCGCAATCGTGCCGATATAAGCGCCTATATCCGACGAGCCGTAATCGGCATTGACAAACGCCTTAATGAACGCAAAGTCGGGATACCACTGCATTGATTCAAACTGCGAGAAGTTGATAACCTTGAGAGCGTCTACGTTTGCCGCAAAGCCTATTCCCGTGAAGATTGCCGCAACGGCATAGCCTGCGAGAATACCTATGATGAAAGGTATCATCTTTAACAGCTTTTTGCCGTAAACCGAGCAGACGATGGTGACTGCAAGCGTTACTAAACCGCACAAAAGGCAGATATAGGGCGACGCAAGGACTGCACCTTGCGCACTCGTTACGGCGCCCTTCATAAGGTCGCCCACTGCGTTGCCTGCAAGCGAAAGACCGATTATTGCAACCGTAGGTCCTATTACCACGGCAGGCATAATCTTGTTTATCCATTTAACGCCTGCAAACTTTACGACGAGCGCAATAATAACGTATACGAGCCCTGCAAAGACTGCACCGATAATAAGCCCGAGATAGCCGAGCGAAGCGGTTACGCCGCCTGCAAATGCGGCTGCCATAGAGCCTAAAAACGCAAACGAGCTGCCCAAAAACACAGGGCTTTTAAATTTTGTGAACAGCAGATAGACGAGTGTGCCTACGCCTGCGCCGAACAGCGCCGCCGAAGGCGACATTCCGTTTCCTATTATCATAGGTACTGCGATAGTTGCGGCAAGAATTGCCAAAAGTTGTTGGAGTGCGAACAGCAACGTGCGCGGTAAGCTCGGTCTGTCCTTAACGCCGTAGATAAGTTTCATCTCTTTCCTCTCTTTTGTTTTATTTCGGTTTATCGATTACCATACAATACTCTACCACATTCTTAAAAATTTTACAATAGACTTTAAAAAAAATCCGTGCAAAATTTTGAATAATTTTTTAACTTATATAACGTCCATCTGGTCTGGACATATTTCAGATAACTCAATGACCACAAAGGTCTATACCCACCTTGAGAGCAATAAAGCGTTGCAACTTGAAGAAATAGCCTTATTTAAGTATCAATTACGTTAAAGCAAAACAGCCCTTTCAATCGACTTGAAGGGGCTATTTTTATGGGCAGTCTCAATTCATAAAGACACAATTTAATTAAGTTTTGCTATTAATTGGAATCTTTTTAAATAGTTTTTTTCTTGACTTTATTGCCTTGTTTGATTATAATCT
>CAMAHZ010000081.1 GCA_945834965.1 uncultured Clostridia bacterium
TGTTTATAATAACTAAAATTAATATACTATGTCACACATAAACGCCTGATTTATGTACTATGTGACGCATAATTAAGTAGTTTTAAGTCTATTTTAACAAAATTTCTTAAAAAACCTAAATCGCTTTAAAATGCTTTAAATTGCCGCTATTTAGTGATATAATGGTGCTATGAAGATTTATTCGATTAGCGATTTACATCTTTCTTTTTCAACTCAAAAGCCTATGGATATTTTCGGCGTTGAATGGGAAGGTCATTTTAATAAAATCGTTGCCGACTGGAATAAAAAAGTTACGGACGAAGATATCGTTCTGTTGTGCGGCGATACAAGCTGGGGGACTTGCCTTGACGAAGGGTTAGTCGATTTAAAAATGTTACAGCCGCTCAAGGGCAAAAAGGTCTTTATCAGGGGCAATCACGATTTTTGGTGGAACGGAATTTCAAAGCTTCGTGCCGTCGCCCCCGACGATACTTTTTTCTTTTTGCAAAACGACTGCGTTAAATTCGGAAACGTAATAATTTGCGGTTCTCGCGGGTGGACGTGCCCCGGCAGCGCCGATTATACCGAGCAGGACTATAAACTCTATTTAAGGGAATCGGAAAGATTTAAGCTCTGTTTTAAGTCGGTTGAAAAAATAAGGGAAGAAGGCGATACTTTAATTGCGCTTATACATTATCCGCCTATGAGTCCAAAGCTTTCGGATACGCTTTTTACCGATATGTTTAAGGAAAATAATGTGGACAAGGTCGTGTTCGGTCATATTCACGGTCAGGCGTATTTTCCCTTCCGCACCGTAAAAGACGGAATAGAATATATTTTGACTTCTTGCGATAAAGTCGGTTTTACCTTACAGACGATAATTTAGCGTTTTGCCTTCAAATTCGGTAAAATATTTATATTTTATTTTGTTTATCCCTTTACAATATTTTTTTGGTGTGTTATACTCATTTAAGTAACTTAAAGGCGAATATTTACGTATGCTTAAATCAAAAGATTTGTTGGGTTTGAGAGATATATCGGCTGAAGAAATTTGCCTTATTCTCGATACCGCAGAAGAAATGAAGAACCATTTGAGAAAGAGTGAAAAGAGTTTTGACCTTTTAAAGGGCAAAACTTTGGTCACTCTTTTCTATGAAAATAGCACGAGAACGAGAACTTCTTTCGAGCTTGCGGGCAAGTATCTCGGCGCAACCGAAATTAATATTGCCGCCGCAACGAGCTCCGTGCAAAAGGGCGAGACGCTTATCGATACGGGTAAGACCATTCAGGCGTTAAAGACCGACTTTATCGCAATACGTCACCCTATGGGCGGTGCGCCCGCCCTGCTTGCAAAAACCGTAAACTGCTCGATAATAAACGGCGGCGACGGCATGAACGAGCATCCTACTCAGGCGCTATTAGATATGTTGTCTATTAGGGAGCATTTCGGCTCGTTAAAGGGCTTAAAGGTTGCAATTTTGGGCGACATAAAGCACTCAAGGGTAGCAAAGTCAAATCTTTTCGGCTTGACCAAAATGGGTGCGGAAGTGTGGATACACGCACCTAAAACGCTTATTCCAAAGGGGTTTGACGAGTTGGGCGCGCATATCGCTTCGTCAAGAGAAGAATGCGTTGAAGGCGCGCACGCCGTTATGGGGCTTAGAATTCAGCTTGAAAGGCAGTCGGGCGGTTTGTTCCCTTCGCTTTCCGAGTATTCGCGTTTCTACGGCATAAACCCGTCGCTTATGAAATATGCGGATAAAAACGCGATTATCGTGCATCCCGGTCCCGTAAACCGCGGGGTAGAGCTTACGCCTTCGCTTATCGACGGCGAAACGAGCCGCATAGAGGACCAGGTTACGAGCGGTCTTTCGGTAAGAATGGCGGTATTAAAACTGCTTAACGAGTACAGGGAGAAAAATTCATTATGAAAACGTTAATTAAAGGCGGCGAAGTCGTTTTATTAGACGGCGTTAAAAAGTGCGATTTGCTTTTAGAAGACGACAAAATTGCAGAACTTGCAGAAAAAATCGATTGCACAGACGCCGATAAAATAATAGATGCGAGCGGTAAGACGGTTATTCCCGGCATTATCGATATGCACGTTCATTTGAGAGAACCCGGCTTTGAAGGCAAAGAAGATATAGAAAGCGGCTCTAAAGCGGCGGTTGCAGGCGGCGTTACGCAAGTCTGCTGTATGCCTAACACCAACCCCGTATGCGATAACGCAGTCGTCGTTAAATATATCAAGACGAGAGAAAAGGAAGTCAACCTTTGCAAAATCAACCCTATCGGCGCTATAACTAAGGGCGAACAGGGCGAAAGCCTTGCCGATATCGGCAAAATGGCAAAGGAAGGAGCGGTTGCGATTTCAGACGACGGCAGGTCGGTTATGAATTCGCTTATTATGCGGCTTGGTATGGAATACGCAAGCGGCTTTAACTTAAAGTGCCTTTGCCATTGCGAAGATATTGCGCTCGTTGACGGCGGCGTCGTAAACGAAGGAAAGAACTCAACGCTTACGGGGCTTAAGGGCAGTCCCCGCGCGGCTGAAGATATTATGATTGCAAGGGATATCTCGCTTGCAGAGAGCTTAGACGTGCCCGTTCATATATGCCACGTTTCAACGTACAGCGGCGTGGATATTATCCGTTCCGCAAAGAAAAGGGGCGTTAAGGTAACTGCGGAAACCTGTCCCCATTACTTTATATTGACCGACGATATCATTACGAACTTCGATACGTTTACAAAAGTCAATCCCCCCGTAAGGGAAGAGAAGGACAGGCTTGCGATAATCGAAGGTCTTAAGGACGGTACGCTCGATTGCATTGTAACCGATCACGCGCCCCATTCTCAAAAGGATAAAGAAGTTGAGTACAACCTTGCCGCATTCGGTATGAGCGGAATTGAAACGAGCTTTGCTCTTTCATATACCTATCTCGTAAAGTCCGGCATTATGAGCTTGAACGAGCTTATGAAACTTATGGCTTATAACCCTGCAAAGACGCTCTCTCTTGCAGGCGGCGAAATTAAGGCGGGAGAAGTTGCCGACCTTGCTATCGTCGACTTGAACGCTAAATACGTAATCGACGGTAAAAAGTTTATTTCAAAGGGTAAAAACACGCCTTTCAACGGCTATGAAGTGTACGGCAAAGTATGTGCAACTATCGTTGACGGCGAAGTAAAATATGAAAACGCCGACTAAATTTCGGCAGATTGAAAACTTATAAAACCTATATTTAACATTTGAAATCATAGTGAGGGAAATGAAAATGATTGACCATTTAATTGACAAAATTATCGAAATGCAAAATCCTACCTGCGTTGGGCTTGATACCGATTTTTCCTATCTTCCCGACGAAATGCGTAGCGGTATGGCGACCTTTGAAGGCGTTGTAGAGCAGATTATCGAATACAATATGAACATTATCGATAAGGTATGCGATATCGTTCCCGCCGTAAAGGTGCAGGTTGCCTATTACGAGCAGTACGGCTTTGAAGGCTTAAGGGCTTTCAACTACACCGTAAACTACGCAAGGGGCAGGGATATGGTTGTTATTGCAGACTGCAAGCGCAACGATATCGGCTCTACCGCAAAGTGTTATTCAACCGCATTCTTGGGTCAGACGGACGTAAACGGTAAGAAGATTAGCGCATTCCCTTGCGATATGCTTACGGTAAACGGATATCTCGGCACGGACGGCATTGCGCCTTTTATCGAAGATATCAAGGCTAACGATAAGGGCATTTTCGTTCTCGTTAAAACTTCTAACCCGTCGAGCGGCGAGTTGCAGAATTTAAAGCTTGAAAGCGGCGAATACCTTTACGAGCGTATGGGCGCTTTAGTTGCAGAGTGGGGTAAGGACTGTATCGGCAAATACGGCTATTCTGACGTTGGCGCGGTAGTCGGCGCAACCCACCCTGAAGAAGCGGCAAGGCTGAGAGAGCAGTTGAAAAACACTTTCTTCCTTATTCCCGGTTACGGTGCGCAGGGCGCTAATGCGGAGATGCTTAAATGCTGTTTCGATAAAAACGGCTTGGGTGGCATCGTAAACAATTCAAGGGGTATTTTAACTGCGTATAAAAAGCCCCGTTACTCAGGTATGGGCTATGCAGAAGCGGCAAGGGCGGCTTGCATAGATATGCAGGAAGATTTATCAAAGACAATAGGTAAAATGGGTAAATGAAAGAAGTACTTTCAACAGTAAAAAGTTGTTCGCAAATTGCACAAAACGTCTATTCCTTGACCGTCACCCTGCCTGAAAGCGCAGGCGAGATTAAAGGCGGACAGTTTTTAAATATCGCTACGGGTGATAATTCAAGGCTTTTAAAGCGTCCCTTCGGTATCGTTAAGGCGGAAGGGTTGGATATAACCGTCTGCTTTCAGGTTAAAGGCGAAGGCACGGTTGCCCTTTCTAAGGCAAAGCAAGGCGACAAGCTCTCCGTGTTATTGCCCTTGGGCAACGGCTTTAATCTGCCGGAAAACGCAAAAAATATAGTAGTGTTAGGCGGCGGCGTGGGTATTTTCCCCCTTATTCCCGTAATAGCGACTAACCCCGATAAAAATTTCTATTCGTATATAGGCTTCCGCAACGATAAATGCGTATGCCTTTTAGACGAGTTTAATAAGAGCAAAAAGCTTACGGTTGTAACCGACGACGGCAGCTACGGTCAAAAGGACAACGCCGTCAACGCATACTTTAAGGATAAGCAAAGCGTAAAAGCGGATATGATAATAGCCTGCGGTCCGCCCGTAATGTTAAGGGCGTTAAAGGCTAAGCTTAAAGAAGAAAACGATTCTACGCCCTGCCTTGTATCGTTAGAAGAGCGTATGGGTTGCGGCATAGGCGCTTGCCTTGTATGCGTATGCAAAAAGTCGGACGGCAACAACGCAAGGGTTTGCAAGGACGGACCCGTGTTTGATATTAACGAGGTAGAACTTTAATGGCAAATTTAAGCGTAAATATTTGCGGCGTAAGCTTTAAAAACCCCGTTATTGCTGCAAGCGGAACGTACGGTTTCGGTAGAGAATTTAACGAAGTTTACGATATTAGCTGTATCGGCGGTATATCGACGAAGGGCATGACCAATCTGCCCCGTTTAGGAAATAAAGTCCCCAGGATTGCAGAAGGTAACAGCGTAATTTTAAACGCAGTCGGTCTGCAAAACCCCGGGGTTGAACATTTTATTAAATATGATTTACCCTTCTTAAAGGAAAAGGGGATAGTCATAATCGCCAACGTTGCAGGCAGTACTTTGGAAGATTACGGCAAAATCTGCGCTACGCTTGACGGGCTTGTGGATATGGTTGAACTCAACATCTCCTGCCCCAACGTTAGGGCAGGCGGTATGGCGCTTGGAATAAAACCTGCAAATATCGAAGAAGTTACTTCGCTTGCAAAGAGCAACCTTAAAAAGACGCCGTTAATCGTCAAGCTCTCGCCCAACGTTGAAAGTATTACAATCAACGCACAGGCGGCAGAAAGGGGCGGTGCGGACTGCGTTTCGCTCGTAAACACCTTTACGGGTATGGTTATAGACCTTGAGAAGAGAAAGCCCGTAATCGCAAACAACACGGGCGGAGTATCAGGCGCAGGCATTAAGCCCATTGCGCTTAAAATGGTGTACGAAGCGGCGCACGCCGTCAAAATACCCGTAATCGGTATGGGCGGCATTATGACGGGTAGGGACGCCTTAGAGTTTATGTGCGCAGGCGCAAAGGCGGTTCAGGTCGGCACGGCAAACTTTGCCGACGTAAACGCAATGCCCAGAATAATTAAGGAAATGGACGAGTGGCTTAACGCCCACGATATAAAAGACGTCAACGAAATAGTTGATACTCTAAAGTTAAACTAACGGGAGAAGAAAGAAAAAATGGCACTTACGTACAAACAGCAGTTTATTAAATTTATGGTAGAGAGCGGAGTACTCCGTTTTGGCGAATTCACTCTTAAAAGCGGCAGAAAAGCCCCTTATTTTATCAATACGGGCAACTATAAGACGGGCGCTCAGCTTGCAAGGCTCGGCAAGTACTACGCCGCTTGCATACAGGAAAACGGCTTAAAGGCGGAAACTTTGGTTGGACCTGCCTATAAGGGAATTCCCCTTGCGGTAACTACGGCGGTTGCGCTTGCTGAAGAGTACAACGTGGATTTAAACTACTGCTTCGACCGTAAGGAAGCTAAAGACCACGGCGAAGG
>CAMAHZ010000082.1 GCA_945834965.1 uncultured Clostridia bacterium
TTCTTGTAATTCTTCATCATCAACTGCGACTGCAACTGCTTGTCGATTTCCAACGCAACGGATACTACGATGAGAATACCGGTGGTTGAGAATACGCTTATCAAGTCGATTGAAAGTCCGCAAGCTGAAAGAATAACCGATAAAATTGACGGAATCAACGCAACAATCGTAAGATAGATTGCGCCGAAAAGGGTTATTCTGTTGTTGATTTTCTTTAAATAATCGGCAGTAGGCTTACCGGGGCGGATACCCTGAATAAAGCCGCCGTTCTGCTGAATTGTCTTGGATACGTCTTCAGGATTAAACTGCATAGACGCATAGAAGAACGAGAACAGGAATATAAGTACGCACATTACTACCATATAGATAAGCTGTCCGTACCAAGCGCCGTTACCTGAGAACCATTCCGCTACGCCCGTTTCGAAACCGCTACCGGGCCAGAACAAGCTTGCAAGCATTGCAGGAACGGAGATAATCGAGAATGCGAATATCAAGGGCATAACGCCTGAACCGGATATACGCATAGGGATAACCGACGACTGACCGCCGTACATCCTTCTACCCTTAACCTGCTTTGCGTACTGAACGGGGATTTTTCTTTCGGAAAGGTCGACCGTACAGATTGCAGCAAATTCGAATACCGTTAAAATAACGAAACCAAGCACTTCCCACAATACTGAAGGATTGCCGCTGAATGCCGCGATAAACTTCGATAAGATTGCTTCGCCTGCGGTGGAGAGTATACCGATAAAGATTATTATCGAAATACCGTTGGATATACCGTATTCGGTAATTCTTTCGCCGAGCCACATAACGAGCATTGCGCCTGCCGTGTAGACAACGGTCAAGAATATACCTGCAACCCACTTAGCACCTTCCTGCGAAATACCGGTACCGTTTGAAAGGTAACCGAAGTTTGCAAGATTGATTGCCATTTCGCCGTTGGTATCTCTTAAGCCGAAGCTTATTATGATACCGATTGCCTGAGCAACCGCCAACGCAATGGTTACGTACCTCGTAATCTGGGCAATCTTACGTCTGCCGCTTTCACCTTCTTTGGAAAGGCGTTCAAGTGCAGGAATACCCACGCTTAAAAGCTGAACGATAATCGAGGCGTTGATGTAAGGGCTGATACCTAACGCAAACAGCGTTGCGTTGGTAAGCGAGCCGCCCGATATCGCCGACATTATGTTAAGGAACGAAACGTCTTTAATCGCTTCGGTGAACGTGTCGGGCGAAATACCGGGTACGGGAATATAGCAGCCGAGACGGAAGATAACGAGCAAAAGAAGTGTGAACCAAATCTTTTTACGTATTTCCTTGTTCTTAAAACAATTTTTTATTGTTTCAAACATTTTAACCTCTCTTTAAGCGATTGAACAAATTAGCCAACCGCTATGATGCGACGCCTTAATTATTCTGCGTCGGCACCGATAACTTCTGCTTTGCCGCCAGCGCTCTCGATAGCAGCCTTTGCGCTTTCGGAGAACTTTGCAGCCTTAACGGTAAGGGCAACTTCGATTTTGCCCGTGCCGAGAACCTTAAGACCGCCGTTGTTCTTAACAACCTTGGTAAGGTTGTTTTCTACTACGTAATCGTAGTCAACTACGGTACCTGCAGGTACGTCTTTAAGCTGAGAGAGATTGATGATAAGGTAAGAAGTTGCCCACTTGTTGTGGAAACCTCTCTTGGGGATTCTTCTGTGAAGGGGCATCTGACCGCCTTCAAAGCCGGGACGAACGCCGCCGCCCGAACGAGCCCACTGACCTTTGTGACCCTTGCCGGACGTCTTGCCCTTGCCCGAGCCGATACCT
The DNA here is from genome assembly GCA_945834965.1 of uncultured Clostridia bacterium. Lineage (GTDB taxonomy): Bacteria > Bacillota > Clostridia > Christensenellales > Borkfalkiaceae > Coproplasma. Next base: position 1,815 of record CAMAHZ010000082.1, read on the forward strand.
CTACCTAATCTTTTGGTGGAGGTGTTTGCGCCCTCTGCGGGCTGTAATTCATGAATTTTCATTGCCATAACTACTTCTCCTTAAACTTCCTCTACCTTGAGAAGGTACTTAACTTTTTCAATCTGACCGAGATTTGCAGGGGTGCTTTCCAAGGTCTTGCTCTGACGGATTTTCTTTAAACCGAGCGCTGCAACGGTTGCTTTTACGCTTGCGTTTTCGTTTGATACGCTCTTAACTAACGTGATTTTAACCATTGTATACCTCCGCTTAGCCTAAAATTTCCTCAACCGTCTTACCGCGAACTGCTGCAATTTCTTCTGCAGACTTAAGCTCTACTAAGCCGGCGATAGCTGCCTTAACGACGTTGATGGGGTTGTTGGTACCGTGAGATTTGGTACGGATATCCTTAACGCCTGCAGCTTCCATAACCGCACGAACGGGGCCGCCAGCGATAACGCCGGTACCTTCTGATGCGGGCATCATTAAAACTGAACCCCTGCCGTATACGCCCAAAACGCCGTGGGGAATTGAAGTACCCTTAAGGCTGATTTTGTTGAGATTCTTCTTTGCCTGTGCAGTTGCCTTTTCGATTGCTTCGGGAACTTCCTTGGACTTGCCCATTCCGTAACCGACTGAACCGTTGCCGTCACCAACTACTACGAGTGCGGCGAAACGCATGTTTCTACCACCCTTAACGGTCTTGGTAACCCTGTTTACCTGTATAAGCTTTTTGATAAATCCGTCGTCTTCTTCCCTTTTGCGGGGTCTGTCGCCTCTGCGGGCGGTTCTTTCTTTCTTTTCTTCCATGGTCTTACTCCTTAGAATTTAAGTCCTCCATCTCTTGCGCCGTCGGCAAGTGCCTGAACCCTGCCGGTGTAGAGATAGCCGCCTCTGTCGAATACGACAGCGCTGATGCCCTTGCTTAAAGCACGCTCTGCAACGATTTTACCAACTGCCTTAGCTGCATCCGTCTTGGTCATATCCTTGATTTCAGCCTGTACTGACTTTTCCATAGTGGAAGCAGCACATAAGGTTACGCCCTTAACGTCGTCAATAACCTGTGCGTAGATGTGGTTAAGGCTGCGATATACGCTGAGCCTGGGCATTTCTGCCGTACCGGAAATCTTCTTTCTTACTCTGGTGTGACGACGAAGTCTTTCTTCGTTTTTGTCAATTTTCTTAATCATAATATCTCCTTATTAGGACAACCCTTCGGAAACGGTTGCGCTTAAAGGGGCAATATATGCCAGCCAACCACTCAGGCGGCTATCTGCACGGATTGATGCAGACTTTCTTTAAGCGGCCTTATATCCGAAATTACTTCTTGCCCTTGCCTCCCGTTTTACCTTCTTTACGTTCGATAACTTCGTCGCTGTATGCGATGCCGTATCCATGGTAGGGTTCGGGTACCCTTACGATTCTGATGTTTGCTGCGGTCTGTCCAACCAAGGTCTTATCGATACCTGCAACGACGATTTCGTTGGGGTTAGGGCAGGTGATGGTTACGCCTTCGGGTTCGGTGAACTCTACGGGGTGAGAGAAGCCTACGTTCATAACGAGCTTCTTGCCCTGCTTTGCAACCTTCCAACCTACGCCGTTTACCTTTAAGGTCTTGGAAAAGCCTTCGGATACACCCTTAACCATATTGTGGAGAAGTGCGCGGTATAAGCCGTGCTTTGCGTCGAGCTCTGCAAGGTCTGCACCCTTGACTACGTTAGCTACGTTGCCTTCTACCTGGATAAGAATGTTGCCTTCGATTTTCTGGGTAAGCGTGCCTTTTGCGCCTTTAACGGTTACAACGCCGTCTGCAAAGGACACGGTTACGCCTGCGGGGATAACTACGGGTTCCTTACCGATTCTTGACATATAAAGTACCTCCTTACCAGATGTAGCAGAGCACTTCGCCGCCTACGTTGGCAGCCTTTGCCTGCTTATCCGTCATGACGCCCTTGTTGGTCGAGATGATGGCGATACCGAGTCCGTCCATAACCTTGGGCATATTTTCAACGTCTGCATAAACCCTTAAACCGGGCTTGGAAACTCTCTGCAATGCGTTGATGACCGACTTATTTTTGCCTGCGTACTTAAGCGTTACGACAAGCTTGCCGGAATAACCGTCTTCTACAAGCTTAACGCCTTCTACGTAACCTTCTTTTAACATGATGTCGGCAATTGCCTTTTTCATGTTGGAGGAAGGAATTTCAACCGTTTCTTTATTTACTGCCAACGCGTTTCTGATTCGCGTGAGCATATCTGCGATAGGATCTGTCATTATTATCTTTCCTCCTTTTTAATTACCAGCTTGACTTCTTAACGCCGGGGATTTCACCCTTGTAAGCAAGTTCACGGAAACAGATACGGCATACGCCGTATTTGCGAAGAACCGCGTGGGGTCTGCCGCAAATAGAGCACCTTGTGTATGCTCTCGTTGAATATTTAGCAGGCTTCTGCTGCTTGTTTATCATTGACTTCTTTGCCATAACTCTTTCTCCTTACTTCTTGAAGGGCATACCGAGTGCCCTTAAAAGCTCTCTTGCTTCTTCGTCGGTCTTAGCCGTCGTAACTATGCACACGTCCATACCCCTGATTTTTTCAACCTGGTCGTACTGGATTTCGGGGAACATAAGCTGTTCCTTTAAACCCATGCAGTAGTTGCCCTTGCCGTCAAAGCTGTCGGTGGGAACACCGCGGAAGTCGCGCACGCGGGGAAGGGCAATAGAGATGAATTTATCAAAGAATTCGTACATTCTGTTGCCGCGAAGAGTAACTTTGATACCTACGCTCATACCTTCTCTGACTTTGAAGTTTGCAACCGACTTCTTAGCCTTGGTGAGAATAGGCTGCTGACCGGTAATCTGCTTGATTTCGTTTACTGCAGCCTGAATGGATTTTGCGTTATCCTTAATGTCGCCTAAGCCGGAAGAAATAACAATCTTTACGAGCTTAGGAACTTCCATGGGGTTCTTATAACCGAATTTCTTGGTAAGTGCGGGCACTACTTCTTCGGCGTACTGCTGAGCTATTCTGTTTGTATATTCCGTATTAGCCATGTTGCGCCTCCTTATTCACCCTTATTCTCTTCTGCAGCAGCGGTCTCTGCCTTAGCAGCGCGCTTTCTTACACGCTTCTTAGGAGCTTCCTTAGGCTGCTGAGCCTTGCTTGCCTTACCTGCATACGCCTTATCTAATACGGCGCCGCATTTAGCGCAAACCCTTACCTTCTTGCCGTCTACTACGGAGTGCTTAACTCTTACACCCTTGCCGCAAGCTTCGCATACTACCATTACGTTAGAAACGTCAATGGGCTGTTCCTTGTCGACAAGCTGAGAAGTTTCGTTTGCCCTTCTTGCTTTCTGTGCTTTCTTGTGGACGTTTACGCCCTCTACCGTCACCGTTCCGTTCTTGGGAGAAGTGGCAATAACCTTGCCCTGCTTGCCCGCATCCTTACCGGTGATAACTACAACGTTATCATTCAATTTTACGTTCATTGCAATCTCTCCTTAATTAAAGAACTTCAGGTGCGAGAGAGATTATCTTCATATAGTTCTTCTCTCTCAACTCTCTTGCTATCGGTCCAAAAATACGGGTGCCGCGGGGTTCCTGATTTGAACCGATAAGCACTGCCGCATTGTCGTCGAAACGGATATAGGTGCCGTCGTTGCGCCTGATACCCTGCTTTGTTCTTGCTATAACGGCCTTTACCACTTCGCCCTTTTTAACTGCGCCGCCGGGGGTAGCAGTCTTTACCGAGCATATGATAACGTCGCCGATGTTGCCCGTCTTGCGGAAAGAACCGCCGAGCACCTTTATACACATAAGCTCTTTAGCGCCGCTGTTGTCTGCAGCCTTGAGCCTGGTTTGAGGTTGTATCATATAAATTACCTTTCCTTGAAATTTTATTAATTTTAATTTATGTTAAACTTACAACTCAATATAGTTAGACGTTCAGAGGGTGAGGCGGCTTACGCCCACGCCTTAAAAAGGCTTCCACACCGTGACGTATAAAAATATTTATTTGACTACCCCAAGGCGGAAATTGTTTTAAACAACTTCTCACCTTATTCGGGGTTGTGCCTTTGCGAAGATTAAATAATTTTTAACCTTATTCGGGGTTGTACCTTTGCGAAGATGCGAGCAGTTCAAGGCGTGTGAGCACCGCTGACAGGAGCGTACACGGACGTACGTGACTGAAGCGGAGCGGAACACAACGCAGAAATGCGACGCATATGCGCAAAGCGCTCGAAAAAGCAAAAAATTATTTTGCTTTTTCGATGATTTCCGCTACTCTCCAGTTTTTATCCTTGGAAAGCTTACGGGTTTCAACTATTCTAACCTTAT
>CAMAHZ010000083.1 GCA_945834965.1 uncultured Clostridia bacterium
CAAGAACTATTAAGAATAAAACTATTCCGATAATGAACATTGCGGGTGACTTGCCGACTTCCTTCTGGAACTTAGGGTTCCAGCTGTAGATTTCACGGATTTCATCCATGCGAACCCAGTCGACTTTATTATAGAACGAATTCATAAGCACGATTACCATAATAAGCCCGAAAAGCGCAATCACAGCTGACATTGCTATTACGAGACCTACGGCAACGTAATTCGTTATATAGTAGTTACGTCTTGAATTATTGCCCATAATATAGGAAACGGCAATAACGACTAAATACACGATTGCTAAAACTTCTAATACGTTTACAAACGTCTGACCGGCGTTAATAAACACGTCTGCACCGTCGTATGCACCGTCGACGTATTTGCTTCCATAGTTCATTATATCGGCAAGGTTGCCGGTAAAGAAGCTGATGGCGTACACGAATACTACCGCTGCAATAATGAGCGTTAAGAGCGATAATATTTTTTGAAATTTCATTTGAGCTTTCATTTCAAAATTCCCCAAAAAAATTTTATTGTGCCCGCCCGCTGACGAGCGGGCACAATATTTCAGTTGATTACAACTTAGTTTGCCTTGCGGCAGTTTTTACATTAACCGATGTTGAAAGCGGTCTTGGTCTTGGTCCATGCAGCGTTGTATGCCTGTACGCGACCAGTCATGTTGTTAGCAGTGCCATTCAAGAACGTTATGCAAGCAGCGCCGTTTGCAGGAATCTTACCGTTACCTTCTACACCGCCGATGTCCTTCGTGGTATCGAATCCGTAGTAGAGAATGTCGATATACAAGTTGGTTAACTGAGCATTCTTAGAACTGTTGTAGAAGTACTTACCGGAAATATCGGTCTGAGCAGCCGTCTTAAGGAAGTCCTGAGTAGTGGTGTCAAGTGCGAACGTCGTAGGGCAAATCATATACCATAAGCTTTCGCCCTGTGCTACAGAGAGCTTAACGTGCTTGATAGTGCCGTTAAGTAAGTTCTTACCAACGTTGCCGGTTCCTTCAAGTGCAAAGCTTTCAGTTGCCTGATATTCGAAGCCCTGGTTCTTGTTACCGATAGGAAGCGTCGTACCGATAATCTTACGAGCGTAGTTGGTGTAGTTCTGCTTAGCGGCAACCTTAAGGTTGCCAGAACCCATCGTAACTTCGTTTACAGCTTTACCGTTGTAGAAGTCGTAGCTTGCAGTGGTCATCTTGGGAACGTAGCCGCCTGCATAAGCCTGACCCTTGTAGAGCTTGCCGTTGTAAGCGAAGTAGTCTCTTGAACCGTCTGCGTTAGCCTTTACTTTGTACTGTGCGGGTGCGTAGAAAGATTCACCGGAAATCAACTCAACCTTATCAAGGTTAGAAGCGATATCAAGTGCGTCTGTACCAATCCACCAACCGTTGGGGTTAGTGTCGCCGGTGGTAGACATCTGACCGTAGGTCATAAGTAACTGACCGTCGTTAGAGAACATGTAGTCAACGAGTGCAAGGCATGCGGAAAGCTTATCTTTGCTGGAACCTGCACCTGCCTTGGTAAGGCAGAAACCGGTGTTCTTAACCGAACGCCAGCTTTCGGTAAATCTCATAATCGTATCCTTGGTACCGTCGTCGTTGGTATCCCAGTTAGATACGGGGGTAGAGATAGGTGCGAGCTTACCCTTGCCGCCCCAGTTACCCTTGGACTGAGTGTTGGAATAGTCGTGCATCATAAGCATCGAGACGTTCTTCGTGATGTCACGAGTAGTACCGTCAATCTTATCGGTGCCGGTGTAGATAAGACCTTCTTCGCAGAGCTTGCTCAAGTTAGAGATGAGATTGTAGGAATCAGCGTTGAGACGTGCATCCTTAATGGAACCATCAGCACCAACGTACAACCATTCTAAACGGGATTCCATACCGCGGATACCGTAGAGTTCGCCGGCAAATGCAGTTAAGTCATTACGTCTATTGGTAAGACCCTGACGAGCTGCAAGGCCGTAAACGTTCTTAAGGTTATCAGCAGCACCGCCGAGAATGGTGGGGTTGGTAACCGTGCAACGGAACATAGCCGTCATAAGGTCAACGTCCCAAGCAGCGTAAGTAGAATTGAATACGTCGGAAAGCTTGGTAGCAACGCCGTTTACGGTTGCGCCGTAGAGCTGACCGTAGGTGCCGTTTTCGGTATCGGAGTACTTGTAAGCAACCTTGATGTATTCCTGGGTGAGCTTAAGAAGCTGACCGCCGGTTACAGCGCCATTGGTTGCGTTGATTGCCTGGTTCTGAAGGTCTACGATGTTACCGGAAGTCTTATCGATGCTGGTTACGCCTGCAGCGGTAAGAGCCTTTGCAATGCCGGAATTAGCGTCGTTAAGAGCAGCGATAACTGCATCGTAGTCTACCTTTACGTAGCCAACTGCGGGAACTGCGGAAGTGTCGCCGGGCTTGGAGGTTGCAACCTTCCAGCTGCCGGTCTTGCCCATATAGGAAGTTGCCTTAGCCTGAGTTGCGGTAAGGTTCTTAGCAGTTGCCTGCTGAGCGAAGGTTACGGTTTCAGCGCAAGCGGTGTCGTTGAGAATCTTCTCTACCCAGCTGTGCTCAGTCATAACGTACTTTTCGATATCGTCGTTACCATCGTAGTAAGGAGCGTAGTACATTGCACCCGTTGAAGGGTTGGAAGTCAAGGACCATCTCGTTACGGGGTTAGCCTCGAGGAATGCCTTGTAGTTGGGCATATAGTCAAGGTAATCGTTAAGGTTTACGAGAACGTCGGTGTTCTGAGTGATTGCTGCAGCAGATGCAGTAATGATGTCGTACTGGTCTAACGTACCCTTTTCGATGGGGTCGGTAAGCTGGGGAGCAGAGTCGAGATAGGTGTAGGTATCGGAAATGTTTACCTTAAGCTGAGACTGGAGTGCAGCCCAAGCGGGTTTAAGGTCGCCTGCATTGTAGGTTACGCCGTCGGGCATCTTAACCGAGCCTGAAAGTTCGCTTTCTCTGTAAGCGATAGACTGGCAGGATGAAGCGCTAGTACCGTTACCTGCGTTTACACTGATTGCGGTTCCTTCAGCATAGGTAAGACGATGATTTTCGTCATAGTTGATGTCGGTACGGTCTTCAATAACGGGGCCGGAAGGCTTGTTGCCAGAGCAGCCGAACATGCCGAAAACCATTGTTCCTGCCATTACTACGGAAACAGCAGCAGTAGCAATTTTGAGTTTCTTGTTCATTTATTTTTCTCCTTATAAAAAATTTTCAATTTATTTACACGGCTTTTGCCGCATATGACTTATTAATTACTCTTTTACGCCGCCCATATTTACGCCCTTTGCAAAGTACTTCTGAATGAAGGGATAGATGCAAAGGATGGGGATTACGGCGCAGATAACCATCGTATAGACGACGGACATAACCGATACGTCGGTGTGTTCGTAGCCGGGTCTTATGGTCTTAATTGAGTACTCCCACTCGTTACCTTCAAGAACTTCTTTTATCAAGCCAGAGTAACTATCGATGAAGTTTCTGATATAAACCTGTACGGGCCAGCTGAACCTTTGGTTAGGCATCATACGCATTGCCCAGAAGTAACCGTTCCAACGGGAAATACCGAAGAACAACGCTACCGTTGCAATGGTTGCCTTGCTCATAGGAATGTACACGTTCATAAGAACCTGCATTTCGGTCGCACCGTCGATTCTTGCCGCCTCTTCGATTTCGGCAGGAACGCCTTCGAAAGAGTTTCTAAGTAAGATGACGTTGGTCGCATTCATACCCATTGCAATGATGATGAGCCATTTCTGGTCCATTTCAGCATAGGTCGTGCCGCCGAGCGCTGCAAGGATATCGCCGGTTGCCTGGTAGTTAAGGAACTGAGGAACAATACCTGCGGAGAACCACATCGTGAATACGAGAATGAAGTTGAACACTCTTCTGCCCATCAAACGCTTTTTGGAAAGCGCGTACGCACCCATAATCGAATAGAGCATACACCAGATGGTACCGACGAATGCAAGGAACAAGGTGTTTGCATAGCTTATCCAGAACACGTTATCGCCGAAAACGAATTCGTATGCGGTGGTCTGGAAGCCTACGGGCCAAAGGATAACTTGACCGCCGTCAACGGCTTCGGTAGAGCTAAACGAACTTGCGAGCGCATATATGAAGGGATATACGCACATTAAAGCAAAAACAATAAGGAATACGTAAGCGATAATTTTGAATATCAGCTCCGATTTTTCCATTTTTCTTTTCATAGAGCTTATCCCTCCTTAATACAACGATACGTCGCTTGCGCGCTTTGCAATTGCGTTTGCACCGAGCACGAGTATCATACCAATCAAGTTGTTGAGCATTTCTGCCGCAATACCAAGCGTCGACTGAGATTCGTCTGCCCATCTGTTTGCAAGCGTTGCAACGATATCTGCCGCGCTGTAGTTCTTCGGGCTGGACATAAGGTATACCTTTTCGTAACCTACGGAAAGCAACGAACCTACTTTCATAATAAGCATTATAACTACGGTCGAGAGAATTGAAGGAAGTACTACGTAGCGCATCTGCTGCATTTTGCCCGCGCCGTCTATCTGAGCCGCTTCGTAAGAAGTAGGCGATACGGCGATAACTGCAGCGAAGAATACGATTGAGTCGTAGCCGCCGTGTTCCCAAATGCCCGTAATTTCATACAGAGCGCGGAAATAGTTGGGCGAGAAGATAAGACCGCCGGCGGTCGACGCCGCAGCCTCTAAGTTAGCTGAAGGGAAAATCGCAAGCAAGAGCTTGGATATAACGCCCACGCTATCGTCCATTATACCATCGGTATGGGGACCCTTGAAAAGAACGATTGCAAGGGTGGTTATAATAACGGTGGACATGAACTTAGGCAGGTATACGCACACCTGAATGACACTTCTCGTTACGTTAGAACGGATTTCGTTGAAGAAAATCGCAAGGATAATGGGGAACGGGAAACCGAACACTAAGCCGTAGAATGCTATAGCGAACGTATTTCTGAACGCCGCCCAGAACATGGGCGTATTCGCGGTCGTACCGAAAAGTAATTCCTTAAAGTTGGTAAGACCGTACCAATCCTGATTCGCAACGTCGCTCGCTAATACGCCGGGCGTATTAGGGTTTTTGAACGCTGCCAAAAGCTGCGTCATAGGCATGTAACGCCATAAGAAATAGACAAGCAACATCGGAACAAGCATTAAATAAAGACGCCAGTCTTTAAGTAGCGTTATGCCGACCGTCTGCCAATTCTTGCGTTCATGCTCATCCCTTACCTGCTGCTCCTTGGACATTGAATACGTCCCGGTGGCTTCGTCGTAGATAAGGAAATCGTCGCACTTAAGTTTGAACATTGATTTTCCCTCCGTATCACTTACGTTTAAGTGATTATTATATTGTTTGCGGATAACCTTTTGAATTATCCGAACTAAACCGTTTTCATTAATTATATATATCGGCGAATTTGCACGACCGAATGCGGTTAATACAGGTCGTTATCGCTCTTTTTAAGAATCTCTAAAGCTTCTTCGTCTAACTCTACGCCGTTTTCATAAAAGGAGTCGACCCTTTGCTTTTCCTTGCGTTCGTCATCTAAACGCTTTAAAAAATCGTTTTGGTCTTCCGTCATGCCGTCAAGCTTGCGCAAAACGACCATTACGATTACACCCATAAACAACGAAAGCAAGTCGGTTTGCAAAAATTTGATAAAGCCGCTAAGCGCCGTGTACCCGTCTACGGGCGAAATCGCAAACCCGATTGCCCAAACGATTGACTTGCCGAGATATACGCACGCCCAACCGCCTATCGCAAACAACGCTATACCCCACCACTTTGAAGTTATCTTTTTTACACCCAAAAGATATCTCGGGATAAGCATTAACGCAACGAACGCATTGCCTATTAAGTAGCACGCCCATTGATGTCCGCTGACTTTGTCGATATTCAAAAGACAGACGATTAAACCGCTAACTAACGCATATACGACCGACGGCCACCCCCAACGCAACATAACGATTAGAATTATGGGGATTGAAAAAGATACCGTATAATAGGCTTCCTTTGGCATTACGCCTGCGGCAAAATAGCCTATTAATTCGGATATAGCAAGTATTACCGCAAAAAGAAACAAGTCGGTAAATCTATATTGTTTTACGGAAATCTGC
>CAMAHZ010000084.1 GCA_945834965.1 uncultured Clostridia bacterium
TTGCAACACGCTGACGCTGACCGCCGGAGAGAGCCTTAGGTTTGCGGAGAAGATATTCGGTTATGCCGAGAATTTCAGCCGCATTCGTAACCTTTTCGTAGACGATATCTTCGGGCGTCTTTTTAAGACGAAGGGAGAAAGCTATGTTGTCATAAACGGTCATATGCGGATAGAGTGCGTAGTTTTGGAAAACCATTGCGATATCTCTGTCCTTAGGCTGCAAATCGTTTACAACTTCTCCGTCGATTTCAACCGTACCTTCGCTTATATCTTCAAGACCCGCAATCATACGGAGCGTAGTAGATTTGCCGCAGCCCGAAGGTCCGACGAAAACGACGAATTCCTTATCTGCAATTTCAAGGTTGAAATCGTGCACTGCGACTACATTTTTATCATAAATCTTTTTAACGTTAGTTAATTTTACAGTTGCCATATATTTTAACTCCTCTTATAGGCTTAGCCCTTAACGGCGCCGCCCGTAACGCCAGATACGTAATACTTTTGCAGAAGCATAAACAGTATGGTTACGGGAATTGCGACAAGAACGCCGCCTGCGCAGAACATTGTGTATTTATAGCTTATCTGGTCTTGGTTCAGCCATCTGTACAGACCGACTGCTACGTTCATACCGGCAGGTGTGTTCATTGAAACGTATCTTGCGAATACGAAGTCTGCCCAAGGCGCCATAAACGCCGTCAATACAGTGTAGATTATGATGGGCTTTGCAAGCGGCAGAATAATCTTGAAAAGTATCTGCAGACGAGTTGCACCGTCCACCCTTGCAGCTTCGTCAAGCGATTTAGGAATGGTATCGAAGAAGCCCTTGGATACGTAATATCCCATACCAGATGACGCTACGTAAACCAGAATCAAACCGGGAACAGCGTTTTCGTGCGTAAGTCCTATGTCCTTTAAAACTTTATAAAGGATTATCATCGTAATCATTCCAGGGAACATTCCGATTATAAGCATAAAGCGCATTAAGCCCTTTCTGCCTTTGAACCTGAAACGGGAGAGCGTGTAGCTCATACACAAAACTATTACAGTCTGCAAAACCGCGGAAACAATAGCAATGATAAAGGTATTGAGATACCAATGCCAGAAATCAGTCTGCGCTAAATTTATATAGTTGTCAAACCCCCACTGATGGGGAACAACATAACCTACCTGCCACGTCGACTCAACCCTGAAGGACTGCAATACTATACATACGAAGGGAATAAGCCATATTACGCTCATTATGACGAGAACGATATGAATAACGGTGTTACTTATCGCCCTTTTGGTTTTAAGTCCCATATGCTTTTTTAATGATTGTTTTTTTACTTCGGGAGTTTCAACTTGATTATTTTCACTCATTATTGGAAATCCTCCTCATTTCTTGTAGACGGTAACAGACCATATACTATAAGCGAAATTACCGATACAACGGCAAATACCATAATAGCTATAACTGCAGCCATATTGTATTGAGCTTCTGCACCTGTAGTAATTTTGAATAGCCACGTTATAAGTAAATCGGTGTGACCTACCGTGCCGCCTGCAGTCGTACCGCTTGTGTTAGTGGGTCCTCCGGCATTTAGCAGATAAATAACGTTAAAGTTATTCATATTGGATATGAAGCTGGTAAGAAGATACGGTCCTGTTACAAACAGCATATACGGAAGGGTTATCTTGGTGTACTGTTGGAAGGCGTTTGCACCGTCTATTCTTGCAGATTCGTATAAATCCTGAGGGATATTCATTAATATACCCGTGGCAATGAGCATCAAATATGGAATACCAATCCATATGTTGATAATTATAACCATCGCTCTTGCCCACGTTGGATCCGTCCAGAACGGTAAAGGCTTACTTATCCACCCTAAATCAACCAGCAAACCGTTTATAATACCTTCGTTTGAGAACATCTTTGAAACGTACAAAAGCGAAATAAACTGCGGTATCGCTATAGTCATTATCAATGCCGTTCTCCAAACTTTTTTAAAGCGAATACCCTTTTTGTTTATCATCATTGCCACGAACATTCCAAGGAAGTAGTTGGTGAACGTTGCAAAGAATGCCCAAATCAGCGTCCAGGCAAGCACTTCTCCGAACGTTGCCGCCATCGCGCCGCTGCCTGAGGATATGTTCAGCAGTTTGTTGAAATTATCAAGCCCGACCCACGTGAATAGATTGTTAAAATAGCCGTCGTGCGAGCCGTCGTAATTGGTGAAAGCAACCAATATCATAAAGACGATAGGCATAACGGTAAATACCATAATGCCCGTCATAGGCAGGGCAAGTAACGTCTTGTGGAACTGGTCGTCAATTAAAGAATGAAGGTCGTCCTTACTGCTCTTTAAGGGTTTACCTGTCGCCAAAATCTCTTGGGAAATTCTGTTCTGCTTTACATTTATACGCCAAGTATAGATAAAAGCAACAATGAAGAACAGAGATAAAATGCCGTACAAAAGAATCTTGAAAGAATCGTCGTGATATATCGTTACATAGGCATCGTAAACAGGGTCGTACACGTTAGTTTCAGGACCCTGCTTACCAAGCGAAGGCAACATAGATATCCAATATCCGCCCCAAAGCGACATATAGACTATGAAAATGATTTCAAACAACAGAAAGATTGCACCGCGCAGATATTGTTTGCGGGCAAAACTGCCAAATCCCATTATGACGAATGAAACACGGGTTTTATAGTCGCCTTCTTTAAAAGTTTTGTAGATATCTACAAAATTGTCCTTGACCTTTATGCCGAAATTTTTAAACTTTTTACCTATCGTTTTGCCGAGATTGACAAACCAGGCAGGTATTCCGATAAAAAAGCAGGCAATTTTGTAGAGAATTTTATGTATTTTAGATAGTTTTAAATATTCTAAATCTGAATACTTAGTCATAAAGTTCTCCTTTATAAAAGAGGTTGGAGTCAAATTCTCTTTGACTCCAACCCAAACTTTTAATTTAGAATCCGGTTAAGCCAAAGCATTAACGCTTTGGAGCAAAACATTGAGCTAAACGTTATTGCCTTATCAGTTATGCAGCTATAAGTTCAATCGTGCCTACGTCACCTGAAATAGTAAACTGGATGTAATATGTACCGGCAGTCGTTACCTTAAAGTTGCTGTTACCGTCGCCGTAAGAAACGTCCCAGCTCTTGCCCTGTCTTACCTTGAATTCATCATTTTCCTTGAGGTCATAAGCCACAGTTGTCTTCCAAACGCCAGTAGAAATTTCGGTCATAGGAAGGTCAACTGTCCAGCCATCTCCGTTAATTGAACCGATAACGGTATAAGCATTCTTTTCCTCTTCAGACATAGAGAAGATACCGTCGATAGCATTCTTGTAAGTTGTAAGAGCTGACTGTAAACCTTCATCGGTGCCGCCGGAATTCTTTATATCGGTTGCGATTGCCTTACCGATATCCCACCAAGAACCATGAATCTGACCCTGTAACTTACCATAGGGAGCCTGAGCAGAAAGAGCTGCAAGTCCGGGATTTGCCTTTACGGCGTCACTATTCTGCGCATTCGTATTAGCAGGACCCCAAGAAAGAGTTTCAAATCTCTCAATCTGAGCAGCTTCGCTTGTGAGATACTGTGCAAGTTTGTGCATTACGGAAGATTTCTTAGCATCGGTCTGGGGCTTTACGCCGAGAAGCTTATAGCCGCGGTAAGAACCGAGATGATAGCTTTTTCCGTCAACTTCGAATGAAGGAAGTTCAGCTACGCCGAGATTGTCGCCGAGAATACCATAAGCGGTGGTATAATCCCAAGTACCGGAAATTACAACGGCAGACTTAATTGCTGCTTCAAAGCTTGCAGCCTTTTCGGAGTTGTTGTAGCAAGTTGAATTGAGCAACTTATACATACCCTTTGCCGCTATAAGTCCTTCGGGAGAATTGAACGTATCGTTGACATTTGTGAACTTACCGTCTTCTCCAACTACCCATTCTGAATTGCAACCCGTTGCAAAGAAGAATGATGCTGCATACCAAGCAGAACCTTCAAGAAAGAACGAGAACTGTTTGCCTGCCGCCTCACAATCAGCGATAATTCTTTCAAGGCTTGTAACACTTGATTCACTAACTACGCTCTTATCGTAGTACATAAAATAGCCGTTATCTGCCGTAAGAGGATAAGCGTACACGTCATTGCCTATAGATGCTGCGGAAACAGCATATTGGTCGTTTGTATCACGAACAGTCTGAGCTGCACCAGCACCGAGCTTTGAAAGAGCTTCAGCTTGCTTAAGTCTTGCAAACTGGTCCTGCGCGAAACAATAGAGGTCTGCACCCGTTTCAACGTCTGCAATCATATCGGTAGCAGCTTCGCCTTCACCCTCGGCAACGACGTTAGCGTTAATAGTAATACCGTCGGTATTAGTTTGATTGTATTTTGCTATTTGCTGTTGCGTAAGCTCTACCGCTGCTTCTGCAACCCAAATTTTAGCGTCGTAGGTTCCTGCCAAAGGCTTATCACCGCCGCCGCCGCCACCGCCGCCGGGGTTATCAGAACCGCCGCAACCTGCAGCAAAGCCTACGCCCATCGTCATTGCCGCTGCAAGAATGCCGGCAAAAATCTTGCTCTTCTTTGTCATTTTTTCTCCTCCAAAAAAATTATTTTTGTTATCATACCGCTTTTAAGCGGTTATTACCGATAATGTGTTTGCGGTTTTTGAAAAAAAACCGCAAAGCGCCACGTGGCGCTTTTTGTAAAATTTTTCAGATTTTTGTGATTTGTTTCATTTTTTGAGTACATAAAATGAAATAACCTTTCAAATCCTAAATAATTTTAACACAGTAATCTTTTGTTGTCAATAGTGATTTTTTAAAAAAATTATCTAATTTTTATATTTTTATTACCTTTATCAATTTTATATACGGCTGATAAATTTTAAACGGCAAATTTCAAGGCAAAAAATTAGTGCGGCGGTAAATTACCGCCGCACCGTGAATGAAGTTTTTTTGATTAATTAGCTACGGAATTCAACAGAGCGTCGTCGATTTTACCCCAAGCTCCGTTACCCGAACCCGAGCATTTTACGTATACGCCTACCGTTATCGTCTGTCCTGCCGTATAGCTTATACCGTTAATTACCTGAGTATCCCAGTTGCCGTAACCGTTTATGGTTAAAGCCTGCGTGCTTACTATCTGCCCGTCTATCTTTACGTAGGAATAGATATCCGTCGTGCCGCAGTCTCCGCCCATTATGGAAACGGTGTATTTATAGTTGCCGGTAGGAAGAGACTCTACCTGCTGTTCTACCGTGAATTCAACCGAGTTGGAAGCCGCACTCCAGAAATGGACGTGCTTTGTTCCCGTTAAGCTGTCGGTCGCCTTGTCTTCTATATACAGCTCGTCCATTTTTCCTATGGGCGTAATCGTCCAGCCCGTTTCGCCTTCTTCAAAGCTGTAATTTTTAATGAAGTTGTATTCAACCATCGAGATATAGCAATGCGCCGTCATTCCGCCTGCCGTACCCGTAACTTCGTACTTTGCAACGCCGCCCGAATACATTGCTTCAAGCTGTGCGTCGGTAACGTTCCAGGTTACGTCGATTGACTGCTTGCTATCATCGGTCATAATTGCATTAACCTTTTCGGGAAGGACTATCGTACCGTTTAAGTCGACGATTAAGTTAACGTCTTCGATTGCGTCGGCTTTAAGCTCTACTTCGTTGCCGAATCTTACGAGATTGAATACCCTTAACGACTCAAGCGGTTTGCCCGTTGCGTCAAAGAACGCCTGGTTGTCCACTGCGCAGCCGCCGTAGTATTTACCAGCGTCGTCGGGGTCGTACTCGTCCGCATAACTTGCTGCCCAACCGCTTCCGTATTTCTCCCACTTTTCGCTATTCTCTTCCCATGAAGAAGTGCCTACCGATATCCACGTACCTTCCCAGTACACTACGCCTATGCCGTTTTGGGTGTGCGCAATCGTATCGATTACGTTACGCACGGAATTTGCCTGCCCCTGCAC
>CAMAHZ010000085.1 GCA_945834965.1 uncultured Clostridia bacterium
AAAGATTATGAAAAAGAAGGCAACGAAAAACTTAACCGAAGGCAGTTCAGTTCAGCAGGAAAATCCCCTGCCCGAATTTGCCTTGCAGCTTCAAGGCGTCAGCTTTTCGTACGAAGACGGCGCGCCTAAGGCATTAAATAACGTCTCTCTAAACGTTAAAAGGGGCGAGTTTTTGGCTGTGCTCGGTCATAACGGAAGCGGTAAATCTACGCTTGCAAAGCTCATTTGCGGACTTCTTACTGCGGATACGGGTAGGGTCACCGTCTGGGGCTTTGACCCTGCCGATAGGGACGGCGTTAACGAAGTAAGGCAGCACGCAGGCGTCGTGTTCCAGAATCCCGACAACCAGACGGTTGCGTCTATCGTGGAAGACGACGTGGCTTTCGGCCCTGAAAATTTAGGCGTCCCCCGTGAAGAAATAGGCAGAAGAATAGACTGGGCTCTTTCAGCGGTGGGTATGGAAAAATTCCGCCACGCAACCCCTTCCCGTCTTTCGGGCGGACAGAAGCAGAGAATAGCCGTCGCAGGCGTTCTTGCAGTCAAGCCCGACGTGCTTATATTAGACGAGAGTACGGCGATGTTAGACCCTAAGGGCAGGGCGGAAATTTGCGAAGTTGCAGCAAAATTAAACCGTGAAGAAGGTATGACGGTTATTTTAATTACGCACTTTATGGAAGAAGCTCTGCTTGCTTCAAGGGCGGTAATAATGAATAGGGGCGAAATCGTTTCCGACGGCGCTCCCGACGAAATTTTCCGCCGCGGCGAAGAGCTTGAAACCTTCAATTTATGCCTGCCGGAAATTCTTTCAATCTGCCACGAAGTCAGGGCGCAAGGCGTACAAATTGCCGACTGTCTTAAGGCGGAAGAGCTTGCAGATGAGATTAAGTCCGTTGCGAAAATATGCGGCTTTAACAGTCCTTCGTTAGGTAATACTACGGGGGCAATTCAAAATCAAGGCAATGAATGGGATATAAAAGTATCCGATTTATCCTATACGTATTCGGCAAAATCGCCCTTTGCGTCTCACGCATTAAAGGGTGTAAACCTTACCGTTCCGGAAGGTGAATTTTTCGGCGTTATCGGTCATACGGGTAGTGGTAAATCTACCTTGGTTCAGCACCTTAACGCCCTTATTAAGCTGCCTAAGGCTACTAAAAAATATAAAAAACCCAAGGTCAAAAAGGGTGAAATTCCCCCTGCCGAACCCCAAATCAAGATAGGCAAATACGACCTTTCGGATAAAAAGTGTGACTGGCGCGCCCTGCGTAGCGACGTGGGTATGGTGTTCCAGTATCCCGAATATCAGCTCTTTGCGGAAACGGTCTTTTTAGACGTGGCTTTCGGGCTCAAAAACTTCAAAAAGGGCGTCACCGACGAAGAGTGCGAAAAAGCCGTAAAAGAGAGTTTAGAAGCGGTCGGTCTCAACTACGAAGAAGTCAAGGAGAAGTCTCCTTTCGAGCTTTCGGGCGGTCAAAAGCGCAGGGTGGCGATTGCCGGCGTAATAGTAACCAAACCCAAAATTTTAATTTTGGACGAGCCTGCCGCAGGGCTTGACCCCTTAGGCAAAAAGGAAATTATGGAGCTTTTGCACAGGTTGCATAGCAGCTGGTGCAAGACGGTTATAATTGTTTCCCACGATATGGACGAAATTGCCGAAAACTGCACGCTTTGCGCCGTACTTTCGGACGGTAAGCTCTTCGACTGCGCAACCCCTGCAAAGCTGTTTAAAAGGTATGACGAGCTTAAATCTCTCGGCTTAGACGTGCCGCTTACCGCAAAAATCTGCAAGTTGCTTGCAGACGACGGACTAAATTTAGAGTGCGATTTAACTTCAAAGGGCTTTTCTTCGGCGGTAGCCGCCGCCCTTAAAGGGGGTGCCGCCGATGCTTAACGACGTAACCTTCGGTCAGTATTACCCCACGCAATCTTTCGTCCACAGGCTTGACCCCAGGGTAAAACTACTCTTTTTAATCGCCTATATAGTAATGATTTTCGTGGCGGATTCCTTTTACAGCCTTGCGTTGTGCGGAATAATTCTGCTCGTCTCTATTATTGCTGCACGCGTTCCGTTCAGTTCGGTGCTTCGTTCGGTCAAAGGCGTAATATTTATTTTACTTTTCACTTCGATTTTGAATATCTTTTTCCACGGCGGAGAAAGACTTTTGGTCGAGTGGTGGATAATCCGTATCTATTTAGAAGGCGTAATCTTTGCGGTATTTTTAACTTTCAGGCTGTTCTTTTTGGTTATGGCGTCCGCCGTCTTAACCTTGACGACGACCCCCGTAAATCTCTGCGACGGGCTTGAAAGCTTACTTTTTCCGTTGACGCTTATAAAAGTGCCCGTTCACGTTTTGGCGCTTATAATGTCGATTGCGCTCAGGTTCATTCCCACGCTCATTGACGAAACAAACCGCATTATCTCGGCGCAGAAGGCAAGGGGTGCGGACTTTGAAACGAGAAACGTATTTAAAAAGGTCAAGGCGATAATTCCCGTGCTCATTCCCCTTTTATTGAGTGCGTTCCGCCGTGCGGAAGAGCTTGGCGACGCAATGGACGCAAGGTGCTATTCCTGCGGTAAAAAGAGAACAAAGTACAAAAAACTCACGTTTACTTGGCGCGACGGCATCGCCGCACTATTCGGCGGAGTACTAATCGCAGGCGTAATACTTTTGAATATCTACGGCTATAATATCTGCCCCGAAATCTATCCCTATCTGGTGATAAGATGAGATACGTTTTAAAGGTCGCGTACGACGGCACTTGCTTTTGCGGTTGGCAGGTTCAGCCCAACGGCAGAACGGTGCAGGAAGAGTTGAACAACGCCGTTTTCAAAGCCTTTGGCGAAAGGGCTACGGTCAACGCAAGCGGCAGAACGGATTCGGGCGTTCACGCGCTATCGCAGGTGTGTCACGTCGATTTGTCAAGGGATATGGAAGGGGCAAAGGTAGCCGACGCAATTAATTTCTATCTTCCAAACGACGTATCCGTACTGTATTCCGCAGTCGCGCCGCAGGGGTTCGATTCCAACCGCTCGGCTAAGAAAAAGACCTATCGCTACAGCGTATACTGTTCCCCCCGCCGCAACCCCTTAAAGGATAGGTTTTGCGTGCATTTAAAGGTTACGCCCGATATGGAAAGGCTGAAAGAATGTGCCGCTCTCTTTATCGGCGAACACGACTTTGCAGCCTATTGTGCGGCAGGCTCTCAGGTCAAGACGACGGTCAGGACGATATACGACTTTACCGTTGAAGAGTACGACGGCGAAATCGCATTTAAAGTCTGCGGCAACGGCTTTTTGTATAATATGGTGCGCACCTTAGTCGGCACTTGCGTCTGGTACGCCTACGGCAAGATAGATAGAGAAAAGGTGCTTTTATCGCTTTCAACGGGCAACCGCGCCTTAGTCGGCAAGACTATGCCGCCCCACGGTCTGTGCTTAATAGACGTTGACTACGGCGTAAAGCTTTTTTAAACGGAAAAAATTTTATCATATTTTCACACGGTTTTTTTTGAGCCTTTACAATACTAAGTTAAAATGTATCAAACTATAATATGAATAGGACGGGAATATGGAATTTATTGATTTTGCAAACATAGCGCAATCGGCAACGGCTTTAATAACCAACGACCCATACTATACCTATTACTGGGTGGCGTTGCTCGTAGCCGGCGTAGCTTTCCTTGCGTTTTTCGCGCTTGAAGCTGTCGCTCTGTTTACTATTGCAAAAAGGAACGGCTTTAAAAATAAGTGGATGGCGTTCGTGCCTTTTTTGAACACTTACTACATCGGCGTGCTTTCGGAAAAGAACAGGACGTTCGGCACAAAGACCAAGTACGTTTCTCTCGCGTTGGCGATTGTGGAGTTAATAGGCGTCGCTTTGGGTATTGCGTACTCGGTTGCCGTTATACAGCTTTTTGCAACGCCCTATATCAAGGCGGTACCAGAACCCTTTTACAATACCGCAGGTGAAATCGTAGGCAGTTTGTTCGTCGGCAAGTACGAAGTGGAAAACCTTCCTTCGTCTCTCAACTGGGCTTGGTGGCTGTTCAACGCCTACAACGGCTATTTCTCTTCAATAATTAATTTAGTCTTTATCGTGCTTTCGGTGTTCGTCTTGTCGGCTTTCTTCCGCACATATTCACCCAGAAATTATATGATTTTCACTATTTTCTCGGTGCTCTTACCCATAAAGGCAATATTTATGATTTGCCTTAAGAACAATAAGGCGACCAACTACGTCGAGTATATGCGTGAGATGCAAAAGCGCCAGTACGACGCATATCAGCAGTATATGCGCAATAACGGCGGATACAACAACGGGGGATATAATAACGGCTACGGCGGCGGATACAACAACGGCGGTTACGGCGCAGGGCAGGGTCAGGCAGGCAAGCCCGAAGACCCGTTCGGCGGATTAGGCGAACAGCCCGAAAACAAATCAAATCCTTCCGACGACGACCCTTTCGGTGACTTAAAGTAACGTTTTGAGTTAAAAATAAAAATATATAAAGCGGAGCGATTAGTTCCGCTTTTTTATTGCCAAACCGCAAACGTAATGATATAATATTATAAGTAAAACTTATACGAGTTTAAAATTATGAACAACGATACGATAGCCGCGATTGCCACCCCTGCAGGTACGGGGGGAGTTGCAATAATAAGGGTTAGCGGTCCTTCGGCAATATCCGTTGCGGAAAAGGTGTTTATACCCACCGCAAAAATTGCCGTCAAAAACTTTACGCCGGCAATGATGTACACGGGCAAAATAAAGTGCGAAGGCTTTTTTGACTTCGGTATGTGCGTATATTTCAAAGCGCCAAAATCGTTCACGGGCGAAGACGTTATAGAGCTTCATTGCCACGGCGGCGAGCAAATTTCACACGGGGTGCTTTCAGCCGTTTTAAATGCAGGCGCAGTTTTAGCAGGAAGGGGCGAATTCACCAAGCGTGCATTCGTAAACGGCAAGCTGTCGCTCTCTTCTGCGGAAGGTATGATAGATATGATTAACGCCGAAAGCCTTGCCCAGATTCGCGCCGGCAGTATGATGTACACCGAAAAGCTCACTTTAAACGTTGAACAATTGCAGTCCGTCTTGACCGATATTTTGGCTCAGATTGCAGCCGACACAGATTATCCCGAAGAAGGCATAGAAGAAACCGAGCTCTCCACCCTAAAGGAAGATTTAACTGAAATTTTGGCTCAAATCAAGGCTATGGCAGGCACTTATACGGCAGGAAAGCTAATAAAAAACGGCGTTCTGGTCACCATATGCGGCTCGCCAAACGTCGGCAAATCTTCGCTTTTAAACGCGCTTTTGGGCTACGATAAGGCAATAGTCTCTTCAATTCCTGGCACTACGAGAGACGTGGTCGAAGGAACGATAATAATCGACGGCGTCAAGTTCAATCTCACCGATACGGCAGGTATAAGGCAAGGGGCGGATATGCTCGAAGATATGGGTATCGACAGGGCAAAACGCTCTTTAAAGACGGCGGATTTGGTTATATGCGTATCCGAAGTCGGCGACTTTACCGCCGCAGACGGAGTGGAAGAAGAAAGGCTTATCAAGGTCTTTTCCAAAAAGGATTTGGTTGCGCCCGCAGGCGACTTCGACGTGGCAATTTCTTCTCTTTCGGGCGAAGGGTTAGACGAGCTTAGAGAGATTATGGCTAAAAAGGCGAGCGGCGGTCAAACGCTTGAAGGCGCATATTTAATCGAAGAAAGGCACTTTAACGCATTCAAACGCGCAGGCGAAAGGCTGGAGATGGCAATAGCCGCAATCGGCAACTTCCCGTTAGATTTAATCGCAATGGATATCCGTTCCGCTTGGCAAATTCTCGGCGAAGTTACGGGCAAGACGGCAGACGAAGA
>CAMAHZ010000086.1 GCA_945834965.1 uncultured Clostridia bacterium
GCAAAACACGCCGTTTTCGTAATTAAGACGGGTTGAGCGGAAGTCGAAATTATAACTGCCTATATATGCGGTATCGTCGAAAACCGCACCCTTAAAGTGCATAAAGCCGGGGGTATATTCATAGATTAAAACGCCGCTTTCCGAAAGCTTTTGGGCGTAAATTTTTGTTATGGCGTAGGGCAGTTTTTTGTCGGGTACGGCAGGGATTAAAATAATAACTTCAACGCCCCGCCTTGCCGCAAAGGAGAGTGCGCCGCACAGCTTTTCGCCAAGGCACATATAGGGGGTGTAGATATAAATCCGCCGTTTAGCGCCGTATATGGCGGTTGCAACGGCGTCTTCAAACACGCCGCCGCCCCTATCGGGCATATCCGCAACGGGCGTTAATCGCGCTCTGTTGCCGCCTAAATCAGGCGTAGGGGTAAGGGCATTTTCGCCGTTAAACAGCGATAGAAACAGGTTGGAAAAGGCTTTTGCCGCCTGACCGAAGAATATTGCGCCGCCGTCCTTCCAGTAGGCGTGCGGTGCGGTCAAGTGGGCGTACTCGTCGGCGATATTCACGCCGCCTAAAAGCAAGGCGCAGTCGTCAATAACCGCTATTTTGCGGTGGTCGCGGATATTAATTCGGCTTAAGGGCAGGGGCAGTAGGGTGTTAAAGGCCTTAATCTCCGCACCCCTTTTTTTAAGCTCTTTAAACTGCCGTTTAGGCGCACGCAGAGCGCTTCCCAACCCGTCGTAGATAATTTTTACTTCCACGCCCCTTTCAAGCGCGGCGCAAAGCAGGGAGTACACGCCCGACCAAACTTCGCCCTTTGCGATAATGTAAAACTCCAGATATACGCACTTTTCCGCCCGAGAGATTTGCTCGGTCAGGCGTTGTAAAAATATTTTGCCGTCGTTTAAAAATTCGTAGCTATCGTACCCGACGTCGGGCAATATTTTGCCGTAGCCGCCCTTTTTAGAATATGCGTGGGATATAAAGCACAAAACAGCCCCTACTACGGGCAGGGCAATTACGGCGGCAAGCCAGGCGAGCTTGAAATCTACCGCGCCGTTGCCCGTAAGAAGATACGCCGTTGCGGCAAGAGAAAGAAGATAGGCAAGGCATATTGCGGCGGCAACGGGAAGTAGCGAGTGCAGGTACAGGCACAAAAAAATAATTGCGGCGCACAGCACCGCAATTATAGACAGACTAATAAACAGTTTTGAAAATATAAATCTGAGTACACGCATAGGCTATGTACTCTTATCTTTTTATAAGATAAGTTTTAAAACGGTCATCTTGGAATTGCGTGAAATATTTGCCGCCCTTTCCGTCAAAAGCTGACCTAAGTCGAATTCCTTTAAGACGTCCTTTTCAAAGTTGGTCAAATCAATCGCCCCGTGCATAATCATATTGACCGCCGTTTCGGTGTAGCCAAACCCGTCGGAAACGGAATAGATACGCAGGTTCTTTTCAAATAAGGGGGACGAATCAAGCGAGAAGTTTACGGGGCTTACGCCGCCCAACACCAAGTCCTTATTGCGTGCAAGCACCCTTGCAGGTACTGCGGCAGGCAGTTTGCAGTCAGACGTGTAAACGGCGGCGTCGCACAGACTTCCGCTCGTCGCCTTGTTGATGTTATCCAAAAGGTTTTCGTCGGCGGCAAACGCAAAGAATACGCCGCTACGCTTCATTCTGTCGATATTCTGCTGATAGTTGTCGATAACAATAGGCACGAATTTATGGTAGAGAGCTACCTGTGCGAAGATGGAGCCGAAAAAGCTACCGCCTATAATCGCCACTCGGCTGCCCATTGAAAGGTTTAACCTGTCGAATATATTTTCTGCCAAAGCAACCCATTCTATGCACAGGGCGTGCATATCGTCCACCACGTCGGGCAAAAGGGTGACGTCGGTGTATTCGCACACGACGAAATCTCTCAAAAAGCCGTCGAAGTCCTTTACGGCGACCAGGGGGGAAGTGCAGTCCGCGCGGTTGCCGCTCTTGCAAGCGTAACAGCCGCCGCAGGGGCGCACGGCGTTCAAATACACTCGGCTGCCTACTTCCAAGCCGAAACAATGGTCGCCAAGCTCGGTAACGACGCCAACGGCAACCCTGCCTATGGTTACGGGGTAGTTGACCTTTCTGTCCCCCGTGTAGCAAAGAGCGTCATAGTTAGTAAGCATAACGTGGGTAACGCGTACTTTAACCTGCGTCGCCCCAACCGTAAAACGCTCCTGCTCATGTTTTTCGAGCTTACTCTGCCCGACTAATACCCAATTATCCATACGCATTAATTATAAGCTAATTGCGCAATTAAATCAACCCTTTAGTAAAAATTCAATTAAAAATTTAGTAAACGGCTAAATTTTATGCGAATAGTGGAAAAATCGTTTGACTTATTTTTTTGGTTTATTTATAATAATAAAGCTATTTGTATGGCGCTAAAGGTAAAAATAATCAGCGAGGTAGAATAATGAAGCCCGATATACATCCGAATTATCACGAAGTAACGGTTGTTTGCGCTTGCGGCGCAACTTTCAAGACCGGTACCACGAAAGACGTTGAGACGCTCAAAGTGGATATCTGCAACAAATGCCACCCCTTCTTCACAGGCAAACAGAAGCTTGTTGATACCGGCGGTCGTGTTGACAAATTTAAGAAAAGATACAACATCTAAAAAAGAGACAGGCTTCGAGTATAACGTGAGTATATTTGAAGCCTTTTGTCTTATTTTCGGCAAAGGGCGTTGCAAAAAGTTTGCGGCGTTTGCCGTGCGGTAAATAATTACGGGCGCAAGGCTTGATATGCGTCCGCATTTAAAAAGAAGTAAAAATGGCAGAAAAAGAGAAAAAGCAAAAAAGAATATGTTCTTCCGTGGGCGGTCAAGCCGTATTAGAAGGCGTTATGATGATGGGAAAGACTTCCTATTGTACCGCCGTGCGCGACCCCGACGGGCAGATTCAGATTGAAAAGACGAGAATTAAGCGTTCAAAGGCGGCAAAAAGGGCGTCTAAAATTCCCATCGTAAGGGGTTGCGTCAATATGGTGACTTCCCTTGCAAGGGGTATGCACGCACTCAACCGCTCTTCCGAAGTGTACGCGTCCGACGAAAGCGAGCCCAGCCGCATTGAAAAATGGTTTGCAGAAAAGTTGAAAATCAGCTTTTCTTCACTCATTTCCATAATAGGTACGGTGCTCGGTTTTGCGCTTGCGTTCGCCCTGTTTATGTGGCTGCCTATCGTGGTGGTAGACGGCGTAATAATCAAATACCTGTGGAAGGATTTAACTCAGGCGTCCATATGGTACTACGTTTTAAGGGGCGGCTTAAAGCTTATAATTTTTATCGCCTATTTGGGGCTTATAATGCTCTTAAAGGACATTCGCAGGCTGTACCGCTATCACGGGGCGGAGCATAAGACCATCAACTGCTACGAGCAGGGTATGGAATTAACGCCTGAAAACGTTATGAAATGCTCTCGCATACACGACAGGTGCGGCACGTCCTTCCTTTTTATCGTACTTATCATCAATATCGCTATTATCGGTTTGGTCACCTGGGCGCTTGGTATCAGCGAACTAACTATTCCCAACGGCGCACTGCGCACGCTTGCAAACTTAGGCGTAGAGATTGTACTATTGCCTTTAATCACGGGTATTTCCTACGAATTTTTAAAGCTTTTTGCGCATATAACTTCGCCTATAGGCATTATTTTCAAGTGGCCGGGCGTGCTTTTGCAGAAGGCGTTCACCACGAGAGAGCCCGACGCGGAAATGGTAGAAGTTGCTATTTCGGCGTTTAAAGCGGCAATGGAGATGGACGAAAACCCCGACCTGCCCGAAACTTCCTTCGTGACGGGCGGACTTCTTCCTAAGATGTTGGAAGAGACCAAGAAGAAGTTTTTAGAAAAGGGCATTGACGAGAGCGACGCGGAGTGGATATATTCGCTTGTTCTCGATATGAACAGAAGCGAGCTTAACACTCAGAGGGTGATAAAGCCCAGCGAAACCCGTAAGATTTACGATATCGTAGATAAGCGTATGACGGGCAGACCGCTTTGGTATATTATAGGCGACGTCGACTTCTACGACTGCAAGATTAAGGTGGACGAAAGGGCGTTGATTCCCAGACCCGAAACCGAGATTTTAGCTCAGCAGGCGGTCAACGCGCTTGAAGACGGCGACAAGGTGCTTGATATGTGCACGGGAAGCGGCTGTATAGCAATTTCCATTGCAAGGCACTTAAAGGGCAAAAAGGTGCAGATTACCGCGGCAGACGTCTCGGACGCGGCTATTATGCTCGCAAAGGAAAACGCAAACTACAACTCGGTGGATATCACCTTCGTGCAAAGCGATTTGTTCTCTAAGGTACACGGCAGGTTTAACCTTATCGTATGCAATCCTCCCTATATCCGCAGCAGCGAAATTCCCTATCTGCAGAGCGAAGTTAAGGACTACGAACCGAGAATCGCCCTTGACGGCGGAGACGACGGCTTGGAGTTCTACAGGCGCCTTTCTAAAGAAGTTTCGCGCTATATCGTCCGCGGCGGTATGCTTATGTTGGAAGTGGGCGAAGGTCAGGCGGAAGAAGTGTTAAAGCTCTTCCCCAAGCGTGATTACGCAATGATAGTAAAGGACTTTTCGGGCGTAGAGAGATTTTTAAAAATCGCATTCTAACCTAAAAAGGTGCAGTTTATGACCCCTAAAATCAAAGAAATTTACAGCAAATATTTATCGCTTACCCAAAAGCTTTCCGACCCTTCTATCCCCGCCGGCGGCGAAGAATGGACGAAGATTGCCAAAGAGCAGTCCGAGCTTGCGGAGACCGCGGCTAAGTACGAAGAGTACCTTGCCGAGAGCAAGAAGGCTCAGCAGGCGGAAGAAGAGTTAAAGGTCGAAACCGACGCCGAGATGAGAGAGCTTTTAAACGAAGAAGTTTACGACTGTAAGCGCCGTTTAGAAGTCATTGAAGGCGAGCTTAAGATTCTGCTCTTGCCCAAGGATAAAAACGACGATAGAAACTGCATTATGGAAATAAGGGGCGGCGCAGGCGGCGAAGAAGCCGCTCTGTTTGCGGCAGAGCTATACCAGATGTATCTGCACTACTGCGAACACCACCGCCTTAAAGTAGAAGTCGTGGACGAAAACGCAACCGAGCTCGGCGGCATTAAGGAAATAGTTTTAAATATTTCGGGCAAGGACGCGTATAAGCAGTTAAAGTTTGAAAGCGGCGTACACCGCGTGCAGAGAGTGCCTGAAACCGAATCGCAGGGCAGGGTACACACTTCAACTGCGACCGTTGCGGTAATGCCCGAAGCAGAGGACGTCGAAGTTGAAATCCGTGACGAAGACGTAAGGGTGGACGTGTACCGCTCTTCAGGCGCAGGCGGACAGAAGGTAAACAAGACCGAAACGGCTATAAGGCTTACGCACTTCCCCACGGGCATCGTCGTAACCTGTCAGGACGAGAGAAGTCAGCTTAAAAATAAGGACAAGGCGTACAAGGTTTTGCGCTCAAGGCTGTACGATTATTACAACGGTTTAAACCGTTCCGAACAGGACGCGCAGCGCAAATCGCTCGTAGGCAGGGGCGACAGGTCAGAGCGTATCCGCACCTACAACTTCCCCCAAGGCAGGGTAACCGACCACAGAATAGGGCTTTCGCTCTTCTCCATAGACGCCTTTATGATGGGCGAGATTGACGAGATGGT
>CAMAHZ010000087.1 GCA_945834965.1 uncultured Clostridia bacterium
ATAAGATAGGAGCTGTTGTCAACCATATACCTGTTTCTTAAAAGCATACAAGCTTTGTGATATTTTTCGCTTAAAAGCTTAACTTCGTCGCAGTTTTCAAGTACTTTATAATAGGTCTTTTTATCTTCTTCGTAGAAGTACTTTTCCTGATTAGGGCAGGGGACGCAGGCTATTAATTTTATAAAGGGGTAGTCCCTTTTTAAGTTTAAAACGCATTGTGCCGAAATTAAATCAAAACCGCGTGCCATACCGTTATAAAAGGTGGTAACTCCCTTTTCAATAAGCGATTTAATAAGGGTGGTAAGATTAGCTACGTCTAAATCGTCCCTTACGTTTCTGTGTCCGGTAAAAGCACAGCAATATTTTTTATCCATTGTTTCCCCTTTAAGTACCCTAAACGATAGGCGATTTTCTCTCTTTACCCTGACCCCTTGGATACTTTAAAGGGGTAGGCGCAACCTTTTTAATTATGACGAGCGCCCTTTTATCGCCGTCGGGGAGAAGGTATTTTTCCACCCGTTCAAGCTTGCCGCCTAAAATTTTAATCGCCTTTTCTGCTTCTAAAACTTCTTCGTCGCAATCGCCCTTATAGGCTATGAAATATCCGCCCACCTTAACGAAGGGCAGGCAGTATTCGCAAAGGGTGTTAAGCCTTGCAACCGCCCTTGCAACAGAGCAGTCGAACTTTTCCCTGTACTTTACATCCTTTGATAAATCTTCCGCCCTGCCGCAAAAGACTTGCATATCCTTTAAATTAAGCTTTTGAATGGCTTCGTTCAAGTGATTGCACTTTTTTCCCGTACTTTCTATAAGCACGAATTTTAAATCGTCCCTTATCAGTTTTAAAGGAAGGGAAGGGAATCCGCCGCCGGAGCCTATTTCGGCAACCAAAGCCCCGTCTTTAAAGAAACTTTCCCCAACTACGCTGTCTAAAAAGTGCTTAATAAATATACCTTCGTCGTCGCAGATGGCGGTAAGGTTGAATTTTTTATTGTTATCAACAAGCAAGCTTTTGAATTCTTCAAATCCCTGCTTGTATTCGCCGTTTATTAAACCTTTATACTTCTCAATATCCATATGATAAATCATACCATAAAAAAACATTTATTTCAAGTAAATAAGGGTATGTTTAATTGTTAAAATTTTTTGCACATTTGCACTTTTTTTTGTCTATAACTTTTTAAGTTATTCAAAATTGACAAATGTAATTTTTAAATTGATTTTTTACCTTTTTCAGTTATCGACTTTTAAACTTTTTATCAACAATTTACTCAACAAAATTTCCTTGTCTAAATGGCACAAAACGACGTCATTTTGTTGCATTTTTGCTTGTATTTTGATATTATTATTTAGGAAAGAAAATTTTTTCAACAATTGAACAGACCCTACTAATACTACTATCCTAATTTATTAAAAAATAAATATATAATTTTATTATCTATTGCGTTCAAGGCGTCTATAAAAGGGTCTATAAAATTTTACAAAACTACGATAAGAGGTGCTAAATGAAATTTATTTGCGAAGGTCTCGATTTGTCAGAGGCGGTATTAAAGGTCGTTAAAGCGTGTGCAGTACGCACTACCGTTCCCGTAATGGAATGTATTAAAATTTCAGCCGTAAACGACACTTTAACTTTAACCGCAACCGACGGCGAAATTACTATACAGAAAAAGATTAAGGCAGAGATTTTGGAAGAAGGCGATATCTGCGTTCCCGGCAGATATTTTTCCGACTTTATTAAAAAGCTTGAAAGCGTTCAGCTTACCATCTACGTTGAAAACGGCAAGATGGATATTGCCTATGCGGATAGCAACACGTCTATGCAGGTACTTTCCGCAGACGATTTCCCTGCAGTAGATACTTCGGTCGACGAAGACAGCATAGTTTTAAAGACGGAAGAGCTTAAAAGGCTTATAAACGCAACGGCGTTCTGCTGCGCAAGCGACGATTCACGCCCCATTTTAAAGGGCTGTCAGTTGGTGGTTACGGGGAGTGAAATAAGCGTTACCGCACTCGACGGTTTCAGGCTTGCAACGGCAAAGGGCGAAGTAATCTCTTCAAGCAAGGATATGGAAATAGTATGCCCTGCAAGAACGCTTAACGAAATTTTAAAAATGCTCCCTTCCGACGACGGCGAAACCGAGCTTAAGGTTAAAAGGGGTATGCTCCTTATCTGCGTAGAAGATACGATTTTAACTTCCTGCCTTTACAACGGCGACTTTATAAAGAAGGAAAATATCATTCCTAAGAGCTTTTTGACCACCGTAAAGGTAGAAAGAAATCTCTTAAAGGAATCAATCGAGCGTGCGGCAATTTTGGTGCGTAGCGACAAGAACAGCCTTATTATAATGGACGTTACTCAGGACAAGATAGAAGTTTCTTCCAACTCGGAAATAGGTAACGTAAAAGAACCCGTAAAGGCGCAGATGGAAGGCAAGGATTTAAAGATTGCAATGAATTCAAAGTTCATTACCGAAGCCATTAACGCGTTAAAGGAAGACGAGATTGTTTTATCCTTTAACAATCAGGTTCAGCCCTTCATATGTCAAAATGAACAAAATAAAGACGTTCTTTATTTAATTTTGCCCGTAAGAACAGGCAATAATGCTTGACTTGAAGTATTAAAAAAATGTAAAATAAAACGGTACTGTCCCGAAAAGCGATTTTTCGGGGCGGAATTTAATTAAAGAATTTTCAGTAAAGAAAAAATAATATATGGAGTAAACAACAATGAAAAGAACTTATCAACCTAAAAAGAGAACGAGAAGTAAGGTTCACGGATTCAGAAAGCGCATGGCGTCTACCGCAGGCAGAAAGGTACTTAAAAGACGCAGAGATAAAGGCAGAAAGCACATTTCCGCATAACGGCTTTTAATGAAGTATCTAAGGCTAAAAAAAAGCGGTGATTTTTCAAAACTGTTTAATAAGGGGAACAGAGTATATTCCCCTTATCTCACCGTTATTTATATGCCGTCTAAAAACACGGTAATGGGCGTTGCTATTTCAAAAAAGCACGGCAAGGCGGTTAAACGCAACCGCATTAAACGGCTTGTAAGGGCGGCGTTTATTGCAAGCTTACCCAACTTAAACGGCACCTACAGTATGGTAATACTGCCCAAGGTCTGCCCGGAGTATTCCTTTAAAGAGTTTGAAAAATGTTTAAATTCCTGTTATAAAAGGATGGGCAAATAATGGCGTATTATCTTTGTAGGCCGTGGCTGTGGTTAAAGGTTTTTGGTATGCGTCTTATCGTGCTGTACCAAAAATATTTATCTCGGCACACGTGTCTATATAACCCGACTTGTTCAGAGTATACTCTGCGCTGTATTAACAACCACGGGTTTATAATAGGCGTTTTTTTAGGTGCGTGGAGAATTCTTCGCTGCAATCCTTTTTCAAAGGGCGGGTACGACCCTGCGCCCGAAAATCATTTTAAGGTAAAGTGGGTTTTATAATCCACCGTAATAAACACAATGTATAATTTTTTGGCAGGAAACGGTACTTTGGGGTACGGCGTTTCGCAGATTGCGGACGTCAATCTCAACTGGATTGGTCAACTGATAAGAATCTTAATAGAAGGAATAGGCATAGTCGGCGTAGGTATCATAGTATTTACGCTTATTCTTAAAACGATTGTGTTGCCCCTTGATATATATTCAAGGATAAATTCCAAAAAGCAGGCTCTCATTATGGATAGAATGAGACCGCAGATGGAAAAACTGCAAAAGCAGTACGCCAACGACAAGAATATGTATAACCAAAAGGTTATGGAACTGCAAAAAAAGAGCGGTTATTCTATGTTCGGCGCTTGCCTTCCTATGATTGTATCGTTGGTTATATTCATAATCGTATTCAACGCATTCTCAACCTATTCGCAGTACGCCAACTTAAAGACGTATAACGATATGGTTGTAAAGTACAACGACGTCGTTTTAACCTACGTCGTAGAAAATCCCGATAATCCTTCAACCGACGACGGTTTCTTATTTGCCGTAGACGGCGACGGAAATTATCTCAAGTTGGGCGAAAACGGTAAACCCGTAGACAGCACTAAGACTATTTACGACTACACCGCAGACTATCAAAGGTTTACAACCTATTTCAACAACGCAAAAAAGGCTGTTGATACGGCTTGGGTTGAAAAGAGCGAGGACGACACCTTTAGCTACCTTGCCGCAGAGTACAAAGAGAAGAAGGGCGACTACGCAGCAAGCTTTAACGCCGCAATGGTCAACTATAAGGTCGGAACGGAGTATTCCGAAACGGCTAAAGCGCTGAGAAACAGCTTAATTAACTATTATATGGAAGAGCCTGCCGCACAGGCGGTTAAGGTTTACTACGAAGAAGGTCACAATAATTCCTTCCTTTGGGTAAAGAATATCTGGTATCCCGACAGCACTTTGAATAAGGAAATTCCCGATTTTGCTAAGTTTAAGTCTACCATAACTCAGGCAAAGATTACCGACGCAGACGGCGAGTTCTATAACAAAGTTACGTCTGCTTTGACCGAACAGAAGAATGCCTATAACGGCTATTTCATATTAATAGTATTGTCAATCGGCTTAATGCTTTTACAGCAGTGGCTTTCTATGCGTGCAAATAAATCGGTCAACGAACTCGGCACGGTAGACGGTTCGGGCGCAAGAACCAACAAGATGATGATGATAATGATGCCTATTATCTACGGTATCTTCTCATTCTTCTATAGTGCGTCCTTCTCGATATACATGATTACGAACACCGTTTATAGCCTTATAACTATGCTTATTATAAACAAGTGCGTTGATATTTGGTTTAAAAAGAAGGAAGAAAGGGGCGAGCTTGAAGAAGTCCTTACAAAGAAGTCGAGAAAAATGCGTAAGGCGGAAAGGGCCGCTAAAAAGGCAAGAAGAGTAAAGTAATTTTTTGGAGTAGAAATGGATAAAAATATCTATACGGGCAAGACCGTGGAAGAAGCGGTAAGCTTGGCTTTGGAAGAGCTTAACATCACCCGTGAACAGGCTGAAATTACCGTCATTGAAGAAGGTAAGAAAAAGCTTATAGGCAGCGTTAAGGCTCAGGTTAAAGTAGTTAAAAAGTTGTCCGACGGCGAAAGAGCGTTGGAATTTGTTGAAGGGCTTATATCAATAATCGGTTCAAACGCCGTTTGCGAACTTGTGTGCGATTCCGATAAGGTTCAAATCAACCTTACGTCGCCGGAAAGCAGCCGTCTTATCGGTCACCACGGCGAATCGTTAGACGCAATTCAGACGCTTGCAGGCGCAGTTGCGAATATCGGCAGGGACGATTATAAAAAGGTAATCGTAGACTGCGAAAATTATCGCGAAAACAGGGAACAGACGCTTATTGCTCTTGCAAATAAGCTCGCTAAAAAGGCGGTTGAAAAGGGCAGAAGATTTTCTTTAGAGCCTATGAATCCCTACGAAAGAAGGATAATTCATTCCGCACTTTCGTCAAGCGAAGAAGTTAAGACTATATCCGACGGCAAGGAACCTTACAGATACGTAGTCATCGTACCCAACAACGAGCGCCCTTTTGAAAAGAGAGAGCGCGGCGACAGGCGCGGCGGTAAGGGCGATAGGCGCTTTAACGACAGGCGCGGCGGCAGG
>CAMAHZ010000088.1 GCA_945834965.1 uncultured Clostridia bacterium
ATGGATAATTACAAAAAGGAACAGGTCATCTGCGATTATCTTTCTTCTATGACGGACAGGTATGCGGTGTACACCTTTAACCGCATATTCGTTCCGCGCGGTTGGAATTTTACGGACGAACAAAATTAATTTATACGA
The DNA here is from genome assembly GCA_945834965.1 of uncultured Clostridia bacterium. Lineage (GTDB taxonomy): Bacteria > Bacillota > Clostridia > Christensenellales > Borkfalkiaceae > Coproplasma. The sequence continues at coordinate 139 of CAMAHZ010000088.1, forward strand.
TATATAGATGAGTGGGATTGATAAAGAGTTCATACGGACTTTAAAGGAAAAAGTTAATATCGTAGAGATTGCGGAAAGCTACTTTTCGATGGAAAAGAAGGGTGTAAACTTCTGGGCGTGCTGCCCGTTCCATCACGAAAAGACTCCGTCGTTTGCAATAAACGAAGTCGGGCAGTTTTTTCACTGCTTCGGCTGCGGCGAGTCCGGCGACGTAATCCGTCTCGTCTCCGAAATGGAATCGCTCGACTTTATGGGTGCGGTCAAAATGCTTGCAGAAAGAGCGCAGATACCCCTGCCGGAGCTTGCTGAAGACGACGGTCGGGCGGCGGCGCTTAAAAAGAAAAAGGAAACCTTACTTAAAATATTAAACGATTGCGCACACTTTTATTTGAACAACCTATCGTCAGGTAAGGCGGACGCGCACGTAAACTATATATTGAACAGGCAAATTCCTGCAAATATGGTGCGAACGTTTGGTCTGGGCGCAAGCTTGAATTACGACGACTTACCCAGATACCTTCTCTCAAAGGGCTATTCGCGGCAGGATATAATAGAAAGCGGAACGGTAAACGAAGCGAACGGCAGGCTCTCCGACGCACAGGGCGGAAGATTGATTTTCCCCATAATCAACTCGTACGGCGAAGTAATCGCATTCGGCGGCAGGGTGTTGCAAAAGACCAAATTCGGCAAATACGTCAACACCAAAGACACACTCGTGTTTACCAAACGCAATAACCTTTACAATATAAACCTTGTAAAAAAACTAAAGCGCACTACGGCGGTTAAAGAAATAATTATGGTAGAAGGCTATATGGACGTAATTTCGCTGTATAGCGCAGGGTTTAAGAACGTAGTTGCAAGTATGGGAACTGCCCTAACGCAGGAACAGGCAAGGCTTTTAAAAAGGTACGTAGACACCGTTTATATCAGCTACGACGGCGACGCCGCAGGGCAAAAAGCCAACCTTAAGGGTATGGATATTCTCAAGGACGAAGGCTTAAACGTAAAGGTCGTTCCGCTACCGGAAGGGCTTGACCCCGACGACGTTATAAAACAGCACGGTACGGAAGGTTATCAAAAATGCCTTGATAGCGCAATGCCGCTTATAGACTATAAGTTAAAGGTATTAAAGCGAAACTTTGACGTAAGCAAGACCGAAGATAAGCGTAAATTCGTCTCCGAAGCGCTTGAAATCGTCCGCACTTCCGAGACTGCGACCGAGCAGGAAGAGCTGTTAAAACAACTCCGCGTAGAGACGGGCGTGTCGCTTGACGCGTTAAAAAACGATTTGGAAGCAAAGCGCCCCGAAAAGCCCGTTCAAAAGATAGAACAGCCTACGCAGAGAAAGGATTCGGCAGACGCAACTCAAAAGGCGTCGCGGTTCGTCATCGCCGGCTTGCTGTTCGGCGAAGATTACGCAAAGGACGTGGATATCTCTTCCATAAAATTCGTAAACGACGCCCATATAATCATTGCAAAGTATATCCGCAGTAAACGGCTTATGGAAGAGCCCGTGCGCCTATCCGAACTCTTTGAATTTTTCGACGAGCATACGCCCGAGTTTGAAGAACTCAACAAGATTTTGGACTATGCGGACGGAAGCGGCTTAGACGGCGAAGTCGGCGAAAAGTATTTTAACGACTGTTTAATCAAGCTTAAACTCAACGGCATAGACGAAGAAATAAGCGTATTAACGAAGAGCCTTAGCGGAATATCAGACTTAATCGACAGGGCAAAGGTTGCCCAGAAAATCAACGAATTAGCAAAACTAAAAGAGAAAATCAAAACAGGAAAAAACCTGTAAGGCATAGGTGAAAAGTATGAGTATATCGGACCAGAAACTTAACGAGATTTTAAAGCAGATAATCGACGCGCACTCTTTCAAGGGTGCGATAACGACGAACGCTCTGTGCGACGTGCTTGAAAAGTACGACACGACCCCCGCACAGGTCGACTACGTCTATAAGTCGATTGCCGAAGTCGGTATTCAGATTATCGACGAAGCAGAAAGGGATAAAGAGCTCTACGAACAAGCTCTTTCCGACATCAGCTTAGACGACCCCGTCAAGATGTATTTAAAGGACATCGGCGAAGTCCCCCTTCTCTCTGCTGACGACGAAATCGATTTGGCAAAGCGCATTCAGGAAGGCGACGAAGAAGCTAAGAAAAAGCTTTCGGAAGCAAACTTAAGGCTCGTCGTATCAATCGCAAAGCGCTACGTCGGCAGGGGTATGCTCTTTTTGGACTTGATTCAGGAAGGCAACATAGGTCTTATGAAGGCGGTTGAAAAGTTCGACTATGAAAAGGGCTTTAAGTTCTCAACCTATGCAACTTGGTGGATAAGACAAGCTATCACAAGGGCTATTGCCGACCAGGCAAGAACCATTCGTATCCCCGTGCATATGGTCGAAACAATCAATAAACTCACCCGTGTTTCAAGGGTTTTATTGCAGACGTTGGGTCGCGAACCCAGCCCTGCGGAAATCGCCGCAGAGATGGGCGTGTCCGAAGAGAGAGTACGCGAAATTCAAAAGATTGCTCAAGACCCCGTGTCTTTAGAAACGCCTATCGGTGAAGAAGAAGATTCCCACCTTGGCGACTTTATCGAAGACGACAGGGCGGTTACCCCGTCCGACAGCGTGTCCAGCACTATGCTCAAGGAAACGCTTATCGGCGTATTAAGCACTTTAACGCCCAGAGAAGAAAAGGTTTTACGCCTTCGCTACGGCGTGGACGACGGCAGACCCAGAACGCTTGAAGAAGTCGGCAAGGAGTTCAACGTAACCAGAGAGCGTATCAGGCAGATAGAGGCTAAAGCGCTTAGAAAGCTCCGTCACCCGTCTCGTTCAAAGCATTTAAAGGACTTCCTTGATACCTGATGGGCAGGATTGAAGAAATCTGTTCCTATATCGACGAGTGCGAAAGCTTTGCCGATATAGGCTGCGACCACGGCTACTGCACCTTGCACGCCTTAAAAAGCGGAAAGTGCAAAAAGGCTATCATTTCCGACGTGTCAAAAAAATCGCTTGCTAAGGCGGAAAGACTGCTATCTTCCTATATTGCAGACGGCAGGTGCAAATCGGTCTGTTGCGACGGGTTGGGCGGCATAGATAGAGAGTGCGAGCTCGTGCTTATCGCAGGTATGGGCGGTATGGAAATAATCAAGATTTTAACCGAAGGCTTTATTCCCCAAAGGTTTATCTTCCAACCGATGAAAAACTCGGAAGAGCTGAGAAGTTTTTTAATCGCAAACGGCTGTAAAATAACCGCCGACGATATTTTTATAGACGGTAAGTACTACTTTATCATAAAGGGTGAAAGGCTTGGCGGCACGAAAGAGTACTCTAAGGAAGAGCTTGCTTTCGGCAGAGACAGCCTGAATAACCCCGTGTTCAAGCAGTTTGCCCAAAAAGAGATAGGAAAGCTTTCGGCGTTTGAGTTAACGCCCGAGCTTGAGACAAAGATTAATTTTATTAAAAAGGCAGCGTCTTTACAATGAAGGTTGAAGAAGTTTTACATATTTTAGAAGAACGCATAGCCCCCGTGGCTCTGTCGGACGCATTTTGCGCACGGTATAATATGTACGACAACAGCGGAATTATTATCAACTGCGGAAATGAAGTTACGGGCGCTTTATTCTCACTCGACTTTTCTATAAAGGCGGTGGAAACGGCAATAGAAAAGGGGTATAACCTTATTATCACCCATCACCCTGCAATCTACGGCGGTATATCTCGCATTGATATAAAAAAGGATAGCAAGTCAAGGGCAATAGAAAAGTGTATTAAAAACGGCGTGTCAGTCATTTCGATGCACCTTAACTTCGACGTTGCACCCCAAGGCATAGACCATTATTTAATGAATGGCTTGGGCGGTAAAGACTGCCTTGTCTGCGCACCCGTAACGGGCGGCGGTTACGGCAGGGTGTACGAAGTTGCGCCTACGCCCGTAAAGGAATTTTTGAAAAAGGTTGCGTCAGAGTTTAAAACGCACAGGGCGGTCTATCACGGCGACGAAAACATAACTGTCAGCAAGATAGGTTCGTTCTGCGGTGCCGGCTTCGACGATACGAATATGAATTTTGCTACGGCTAACGGCTGTAATCTCTTCGTCTCGTCCGACTTAAAACACCACGAAATTTTAGAGCTCGTAGAACGCGGTATGGGCGTTTTAGAGCTTACGCATTACAGTGCGGAGAGCTACGGCTTTAACCGTATTTACGAAAATATAAAGGAAAGTATAAATGTGCCTTCGTCGTTTTTGTTCGACGAAAGGTTTGCATAACGGGAGGAAATATATATGTCACAAATTTCACAGCTTCTGCTCTATCAGGAAAAGGATTCCGAGCTTTTAAAGCTTGAACAGGAAGTTTCGTCGTCCGACGAGCGTAAAAAATTTATGCAGACGCAGAGCTTTATGAAAAAGGCATCTGAAAAGTTGGACCAGTTAGACGCAAAGAGCAGCGGTTTGTTATCACGCCTTGAAACTCTTGAAAACAACTATAAAGAGATTGCCGAAACCTTAAAGGATTTCGAGCATATCGACGAGCTTGTAGAAGGCGGTGCAGACCTTTCATTCTATCAGCGCAACGTGGCTAAGATTGCAGAGAGCTTAAAGGCGTTAAAAGCTGAAATCAACGCCTTAATTTCTGCCGCAAAGGAAGCTACGGAAGAGTATCAGGCGCTGAAGAAAAAGGTTATCGCAACGCAGAAACAAATGCCTGAAATCGAAGCGGCTTACAAGGCTTTCAAAAAGACCAAACAGGCTTCGGTGGACGCCGTTTCAGCAGAGCTAAATTCCCTTGCCGCTTCAATTGACCCCGAAGTATTACGCAAATACCAGGCAAAACGCTCGGAAAGAATATTCCCCATAATCTGCGAGATAAGAAACGATAGATGCTCTCAATGCGGTATCGAACTCTCGATTGCAGACAAGGATAAGACGGCGGGCGGCGGCGTCGTAGAGTGCGAAAACTGCCATAGGTTCTTATACAGAAAGGCGTAAATAAAAGGCGTAAAAACGATTAAAAATTATACGAAAAGCGTGAATAAAATGGACTATTCAAATAAACTTCTTGCGGTATTCGGCGACAGTATAGCCAACGGTTCGGGCAATTCCGATTTCGGGGTTGGCGAATATTTACAAAAAGACTTAGGCTTTAAGCTTAAAAAGTACGCAATCGGCGGCGCAAGGGTGGGCTTTAAGCAGGGCAAAAGCTGGCTTATAGACCAGGTTAAAAAGGCGCTTAAAGAAGGTATCGAACCCGATTATATCGTCTTTAACGGCTTTACGAACGACTGCAATATATCCGAAGGCGCAACTCAGCCCGACGTACCTTTGGGCGAGATTTCGCAAGGCTATTCGGGCTTTGATATCAGCAAGGCGACCGAAAAGGACACCTTCAGCTACTGCTTTGAAACGGTTTTGTACACCTTTATGACGGCTTTCCC
>CAMAHZ010000089.1 GCA_945834965.1 uncultured Clostridia bacterium
TCTGCCATTTCCAACCATTCCTTTTCGGGAACCTGCTTTTCGCTGTTCTTTGCAAACTGCTCGGAGAGAATTTTTGCCTTTTCGGGGGGGATAACCGTGCCGACGCCTGCAACGCAACCGCCGGGGCAACCCATACCTTCGATAAGGCAACCCTTGATTTTACCCGCTTTTGCAAGCGTTAAAATCTTCTTGCACTCACTCAAGCCTTCTGCGTGATATACGGAAACTTCCGTTTCGGGGTAGTATTCCTTAACCGTCCTTTCGATTGCCGCCGCAACGCCGCCGGCTACGCCGTAGCCCCTGCCTGCGCCCGTCGTACCCGTAACTCTTAAGGGCGTTTCTTCAAGCTGAGAAGGCACGATGTTCTTTGCGGCGAACATACCGTTAAGCTCTTCAAACGTGATTACGAAGTCAACGAACGAACGAATGGTTCTTCTTGACGCTTCTAACTTCTTTGCGGCGCAAGGTCCTATAAACACGACCTGCGTTTCGGGTTCGGGGAAGCGTTCCTTAATCTTTCTTGCCGTTGCGACCATGGGGGTAAGCTCCTGAGAGACTTCGCCCACCAAATCGGGGAACTGCTTTTTGGCGAGCACCGCCCAAGCAGGGCAGCAGCTGGTTAAAAGGAAGGGCAATTTGCCGGTTGCAACTTCGTCTACGTAGTGGTTAGCTTCTGCAATACAGCCAAGGTCGGCGCCTTCTGCAACTTCGTATAAATCTGCAAAGCCGAGCTTTATGAGCGCAGTCTTAATCTGTGCCATAGTGGTCTTAGGTCCGTACTGACCCACGATTGCAGGCGCAACTGCCGCAATGACCTTATTGCCCTGCTTTATCGACTGAATAAGCTGGAATATCTGCGATTTGTCCGCAATAGCGCCGAAGGGGCAGGCGGACATACACTGACCGCACGCAACGCACTTGTCGTTGTCTATCATTGCCCTGCCGTACTCGTCGGAAGAGATTGCCTTAATGCCGCAAGCCTGAGCGCAAGGGCGAACCTTGTGGGCGATTGCGTCGTAAGGGCAAGCGGCTTTACACCTACCGCACTTGATGCACTTCGACTGGTCGATAAACGACTTGCCGTCAACTATTGAGATTGCGCCCTTAGGGCAGTTTTTTATGCAGGCGTGGGATACGCAGTTACGGCACATATTAGTAACTTCGTACTCGTTGTCCGAACACTTATCGCACGCCGAAGGGATAACCTGCATAAGGGGCGGTTCGTAGTACTTTTCCGCAATATTGCTCTCGGCAATACCTTCGGTGATATGTACGGGCTTATTTGCAGGGCGGAGAGAAAGCCCCATTGCAAGGCGCACGCGCTCTGCCGCAATCTGTCTTTCCCTGTAAATGTTTTCCCTGTACTTGGGAACTTCGTCGGGGGTTATCTTGTAGGGAATTGCTTCTATGTCGCTGCTAACGTTGGTTGATTCGTACGCAACCTTGGCAACTTCGGCAAATACCTGCTTTCTTAAATCGGTTACAACACTCTGTTCTTTCATATTATAAAACCTCTGTAAAATGTGATAATTATGCTATATTACGGGGTCTACCCTGTTATTATTATTTGATTTTTTCCTATTTATCAGCACTTCCGCCGTTATCACCGCCGCCGCAAAGGCGATAAGCGTGGCGGCAACGATTATTGCGCAATTTAAGAAAAATTCCTGCGGCATAACGTTTATTATCTGGTCTTCATTCATATCGAAAAGCCAGTTGGTCTTGCCCGGGAAGAAGATTGCGTGAAAGGCGTTAAACGCCGCGTCGAACCCGACGATAAGCACTAACAAAATAATTACTATGGGGAGCGCAACGGCTATTACTGCCGCAAGCAGCTGTGCGCCGTGACCGAACGGGCGGCAAAGAGTTACGACCTTGAACCTGTTTAAAAGAATGAGCGCAAGGCTTATTACGCCCGAAACTAAAAGCGCCCAGAAGTTTAAGCTGAACAGCACCTTGCAGTCGGCAAAGTGCGCCGCACCGTCGCTTGAAAGCTTTAACTGCCCCGTCTTGCAAGGATAGCCCGGCAGCGTACAGAAGTTTAAAATATCGTCGTACGCCGTCTTAATTATATCGTAATCCCACCCCGTCTTTTCGGGCAGGTCGAGCGTGTTAATCTGTATATAGTACAAAAACCTGCAATAGATGGGAATTCCTATCGAAAAGGTTAGCATAAATATTACGAGTGCGGCAACGAAAATTACCGTTAAACTAACGTTTAGCCCTTTTTTAACCTTCGGCGACATCTTCAACCCCTTGACTCTTTTTAAGTTTAAGTCCGCCCTTGACCGACAGAGTTATAAGCACCTGTGAAGGCAAATAAAACGCCCAGATTGCAAACGCTGCGAAAGATATAAGCCAGCTCGGCAAGGAAACGTTAAGCACCGAGCCGAAGTTGTGCAGTCCCACGCAGATATCACAGCCTAAAAACAGCAACAACCCTATTGCGAAAATAAGGTTTTTAACGCTCTTTTTGCAGATTATAAACGCATCTGCCACGTTGCCGACGAGCATAGTTATATAGATTGCGCATTCAGCAACTAAAAGATTGAGCATACCAAGCACCACAAAAGTGATAATAAGCGCAAGCATAACTGTAAGGCGTACGGCAAGCGTGACGTAAATTTTTTTAAGCCTGTCTGCGTACAGCCTGTAAAGGTATATAGATTGCACTATTATAAAGGTAACGAGACCTATTTCGTAGTACTTATCCAAAACCAAGATAAACAAATCGGATATTGCGGTAAAAAATAGCGCAGCAAGCATAACGGCGTTATCCCTGCCCCTATCCGGCATAAAAATAATCGCAAAAAGCACCGCAAGGCAGAGAAGTACGCCTGAGTATTTCAAATATATAGGGTCGGGTGCGCCCGTTGCCGCCAACACGTTGAATACGACGTAGATTACCGTCTCAATAGCAATAAATAATAAAAATATTAAGTTATTAGGCGATATCTTTTTCATTACGATATAAAGCTCTTTTATTATTAGTTTATTGCGGTATTAGTTTATTCCGCCTTGATAACACAATCTTTATTAGGCGTATTATCTTCTTTTAGTTCAACTTCCCTTATATCTTCCTTTTTTTCACCGTCTGAAGTTGCCTTCTTTTCCGATACGACGAATACCGCAAGTAAAGGCGCATAAATAAACAGCGGAAAGGGATAGAAAAAGTGATTATCCAACAGGCTGGTTAATAGTATTCCGCAAATCGTAAACGTTAAAAAGAACCTGCCTGCGTCGGGGTTTTTAAAGAGTGAAACCACCGTCTGCGCCCTGTGAATAATATAGGCGACGAACCCGACTAAACCGCACGCAAACAACAGCTGAACGAGAGTGTTGTGGCACATAAAGGGAATCACTTCGGTAAAGCCGTAGCCTTCACCGATATATCCGGGCGTTTCGTGCCAGGTTGCGGTTAAGTCGTAAAAACCGTTGCCGAACACGGGGTTATGTAAAAACTTCTTTATGGCGTCTTTCCAAATGCCCGTTCTTCCGCTGCCCGTCGAAAAGCTTACCGTAAGGTCCTTGAATACAACGGAAAAATATTCCATATTAACTAAAAATACGATAAGTGCGGCTACCGCTGCAACGAGCATAAACGAGCCGCCGTAAATCTTATACTTTTTAGGTGCAATTATTAGATACCAGATAACGCAAAGTACGGTGAGTATACCTGCCATAAGTATCGCCTGTCTCGACATTCCAAAGACTACGACTAAAAGGTTGAACGGTACGCCTATTAAATAAAAATATCCCAACTTGCATTTAGCTGCAAGATAGAACCAGGCAGGTATGCACATGGTTATAACCATACCGAATTGATTGTAAGTACCCCAACCGAACTGTATCAAGCTCCTGCGAATAATGCCGTCCTGAATTACGCCCAAGGTTATATACGCGATTAAAAGCTGTGCAGCTAAGGTCAGGCAGAAGGCTGTAAATACGACGGCTATGCGCTTATAAGTGCCTTCGTTAACCACCACGTTCCCGCTAATAAAGACGAACATAAACAGAATAATAGCACCCATACCTAAGCCGTATAAGGTGTCCATATAGTAGTACTTATTCGAAAACAGTCCGTTTAGCGACAGCCCAACGAAATAGGCGCATAAGCCGATAAAAATGGGAGTTATTTTAAACCTATGCTTGATTATAGAGTCGATTATGCGATAGACCGCACAGCCTGCAAACAACAAAATCGCAACCGTAGCCTGGGCAAGAAAGGCAGGCGTGGTCATATAATCGGGGTTTCCCGTACCTAAGACTTGATAAGGGCTGTGTTCAAGCGACACGATTACGTGCATAAACACGAAAAGACAGATGACGGGTGACACGTCTTTACAGCATAGACATATAGCCGCGCCGCAAAGACAGATATACCAAATAGCAAGCGGTTCCAACCCAAAGCTCGTAGAAAGCAGGGCGACCGCCGCCGTCACAAACGGGAATACGTAGGAAGAGAAAGCCTTCTCTGCGAATGCCTTTAGTTTGCAGCTATTAAATTTTTCAATCGTCTGAGAAAAACTCATAAGCCTTCTTCCGTCGCCGTTAAAGTACTTTTTCCATTATACTCTTTAGTATTATAATAGTCAAGCAAAGAAAAACCTTAACAGCGAGTGTGTTAAGGTTAAAAATTGTCTACTATTGATAAAATCTCTTGAGTGCGCTTTACGGGATATGGCGCCGTCTGTGCGGTGACGTTTTCAATGCGCAACACCACGCCGCAAGCTGTTGATATTCCGCACGGCACTACCACCCTATCGCCAACGGCGATTAGTGCGTTTGGAGATATGAACCAACGCTTAACCCCTGCTTCCGCCCCGTCCTTAATTTCTACGTAACAATAAATAAGATTTTCGTTTGCGCTTAATACGCCGCCGCTCATTGAATGTATCATAATGCTATTATATCAATTTCGACAGAAAAATAAAAGCTTTTACGTTGACATTTACGGCAATATATTTTAAAATATTAATTAGGTTTGATTGTTGAAATCACCAAAATTGTTTTTGCGGATATGGCGGAATTGGCAGACGCGCTCGTCGTGGCAAACGCCGCTTTGGGCAATTCGCCCGTCGGCAAATTGCCACCGTCGCTTTGTTGCCGCTCCTCTTCCCACAAAATCTTTGCAAGCAAATCTTTTGCGGGAGCCCCTTGTTTATCTATTCTAAGTCCTGCGCTTGCAGGCTATTTGCTTGTTATTTTTTCAAACTTAATACTTTCTATTTGCGGATATGGCGGAATTGGCAGACGCGCTCGTCGTGGCAAACGCCGCTTTGGGCAATTCGCCCGTCGGCAAATTGCCACCGTCGCTTTGTTGCCGCTCCTCTTCCCACAAAATCTTTGCAAGCAAATCTTTTGCGGGAGCCCCTTGTTTATCTATTCTAAGTCCTGCGCTTGCAGGCTATTTGCTTGTTATTTTTTCAAACTTAATACTTTCTATTTGCGGATATGGCGGAATTGGCAGACGCGCAGGACTTAGAATCCTGTGGGTGACCGTGCAGGTTCGACTCCTGTTATCCGCACCAGAAG
>CAMAHZ010000090.1 GCA_945834965.1 uncultured Clostridia bacterium
ACCCTACTATCTTGGGTTGGTTACAAACAGCTTAACGCTTGATTTTACAAAAAAACGGCAAGCAAGGAAAAATATCCCGCTTACCGCAAGCTTGAACACTATTAATTATTAATTAACTTTTGCAAATATTACGCCGCTATCAATCATCCACGAGAGTGAACGAAAAGCTATCGCTCCCTATGGAAGTTTCCCTTTCAAAAGACGCCGTATCGCCTTCGCCTTCCAAGACGAAATAGTGGTCCTGCGCGCCTTCCTTCAGGCGGAAACACACCGCGTTACCTATCACTTCGTCCACGACTATCCTAAAAAACGGCAGGCGAAAAATCTCGTCCATAAGGTATTCGCCCTTTACAGTCGGAACGAGCTGTTCTCCGCCGTATTCCGTATCGTAGGCAACCGAACTGACTTTAACCGAAATATTCATTTTACCAAGTTCTTGAGTTTAGCTGACGGAACTGCGCAACGGTGGAAACGTGAGAGTTGAGTCCGCCGTCTACGGTGACAATCTGCCCCGTAAAATACGCACTCTCGTCCGATGCGAGATACACGCACATATAGCCTATATCTTCGGGACAACCGTAACGGTTGACCATAATATTGCTCGTGAAAATATCCTTAAGCGCCTGCGGTACGTGCGCTTCGTTTTCGGGCGTTACGATAAGTCCGGGGCGAACGCAGTTACAGCGAATATTCTGCTTGCCGTACTGCAGGGCGGTATACTGCGTAAGCTTATCCACACCGGCTTTTGCGCAGGCGTACGCCGTAGAGCTTAAGTCGCCGCTGCACGACGCCATAGAGCCGATATTGATTATCGAGCCGCCGCCGTTCTTTTGAAGATAGGGCAATACCGATTTGGTTGCGTAGAACGTGCCGCGCATATCGCTTTGGAAAATGGCGTCCCACATATCAAGCGTAAGCTCGTCAACTCTGCCGTCCTTTAGCGCAACGTTAGCCGCGTTGTTGACCAAGACGTCGATTTTACCGTACTTTTCGGCGGTGTCTGCAAAGAGCTTTTCGATGCTCGCCGTGTCGGTAATATCCATAAAATGATAGAACGCTTCACCGCCGTCTTTGACTATTCTATCGACTACCGCCTGACCCTTTTCCTGACGTCTGCCGCAGATAACCACCTTTGCTCCTTCCGCCGCAAACAGCCTTGCGATACCTATGCCGATACCGCTCGTAGAACCCGTAACTATTGCTACTTTACCTTTTAATCTGTCCATAATAATCTCCTTTATAGCTTTTTAACATTCTATATTTTAGCAGATTAAAAAATAGATTTCAATAGGCTAATAGAATATATTTTAAATTTTTATTGGGTATCATTCTGCGTATTAATTTACATAAACTGTATTTTATGGTATACTTTAGTCAAGTAAATTAAAAAAGTGATAGCCCTTTTGTGGGCGCAGTGAGAATATAAATATGGATTTTTCCGAAAAACTGTTAATTAAATTTAAGCGCAACACGAACTATTCGCTTGCGTTAATTTGCCGTCTTGCGGCGTTACTTATGCTTCTTGCAATTATCTTAACCGCTTGCAACGTGTTTATTTTGGGTAATGAAATATACCCCGTTCTGGCGGTTTCCATCGTAATAATGCTGCTCCCCACGCTGTTTTATAACGTTCTGCACAAGGATAACACGTTTTTAAAATATCTGTTCTTGACAATTTTAGTGCTTATGTCCGGGCTTTTGTATTCGCTGCTTTCATACCACGTTATACTAATGCTCGCCTTTCCCGTTTTGGTTTCCTGCCTGTACTGCGAGAGAAAGTGCGTTGTCTATACTTCGGTATTGAGCTACCCCGTGATAATTGCAGCACATTTTATTGCTTTTGCCTTAAAGCTTGTACCGGACGAGCCTTTGATAACCTTAAAGGGTGTAATCGCTTACGGCATACTACCCCGTCTTTTAGAGTTCACTATAATGTTTATAATAGCCTTTACTATGACGGGTAAGGTGGAAAAACTGATAAGTGGACTTATTGACAAGAACAGGGAATCTTACGAAAACCAAAAGACTGTCGTTTACTCCCTTTCCGAGATGATTGAAACGCAGTCTCACGATACGGGTGCGCACGTTAAACGCGTGAGCGAATACACGAAAATTCTCTGCCAGGCTTTGGGAATGAGTGACGAGGACGTTTGGCTTGTTAGTACTGCCGCAATGATGCACGACGTTGGGAAATTAATGGTTCCTGCAGAGATTTTGAATAAACCCGCTAAGCTTACGCAAGAAGAGTTTTCCGAAGTTAAAAAGCACGTAGAATACGGACAGAAGATGATGGAAAACGCGCCCGGGGAGCTTATGCAGGTTTCAACCCAAATCGCCCACGAACACCACGAAAAATTCAACGGCGAAGGATATTTGCATAAGAGCGGCGAAGAGATTTCTCTATACGCCAGAATAGTTGCCATTGCCGACGTTTTCGACGCGCTCGTCTCACGCAGACCGTATAAAGAGCCTTGGGATTTAGACAAGGCAAAGCAAGAGATAATTTCACAGAGCGGTAAACAATTCGACCCTGAACTCGTCGATTTGTTTGATAAAAACTTTGCAAAGTTTGTTGCCGTTCACGAACGCTACCCCGATACTTGATTTTATTTAGTTGACCGATAAAAGCCTAAAACTTTAGCCCCGACCGCCTGAGAGCCGTCGGGGCTATGATTTTATATCGTGCAATTTACTTTTTTATACAGCCTGCTTTTCTATACGCCTACCGCCCTACTCGGCGTAGCCTTTGTGGGTGATTACGCTTACTACCCGTTCGGCAAGCCTTGTACAGTCGCTTTGATTAGGGGCTTCTACCATAACCCGTATAAGCGGTTCCGTGCCCGATTCCCTGACTAAAATTCTTCCGCTTGAACCAAGCTCTGCGGCAACCCTTTCGACCGCGTCAAGCACGTCTTTATCTTCTAAAACCGCTTTTTTGTCCCTGACCTTTACGTTTATTAAGACCTGCGGATAGAGTTTTACGGGCTGGGTCAAACGCGAGAGCGTCGTCTTTTTAGCCATAAGAACTTCCATGATTTTTAAGCTTGTGAGTATGCCGTCGCCCGTAGTGGCGTACTTTGCAAAGATGATATGCCCCGACTGCTCGCCGCCAAGCCTACAGCCGTGTTTTTGCATATATTCATAGACGTACCTATCCCCTACCGCCGTCTTGGCATAATCTATGCCCAGCTCGTCAAACGCCTTGTATAGCCCAAGATTGCTCATTACGGTGGTGACCACCTTGTTGCCCAAAAGCTCGCCACGCTCTTTCATATACCTGCCGTAGATATACAGAATTTGGTCGCCCGTCACGACGTTACCCTTTTCGTCCACGCAAAGACATCTATCCGCGTCCCCGTCATAGGCAAAACCTATATCAAGTCTCTTTTCTTTAACGAGATTGCAGAGCCCTTCGATATGCGTCGACCCTGCGTTTTCGTTTACGTTCAAGCCGTTGGGTTCGGCGTTTATAACCGTAACCTTAGCCCCCAACGTTTCAAATACGTTCCTTGCGATATTGAAAGCAGAGCCGTTTGCGCAGTCTAAAGCGACGTGCTTGCCTTTAAACGAGTACATACCGAGCGAAATTAAATAGGCGATATAACGGTTTCTGCCCGAGACGTAATCAACCGTTCTGCCGATTTTTTCACGGCGAGCGAACGGCACTTCCGCATACGTTTTGCCAAACGCCTTTAAGGTGCCGTCAAGGTAATCTTCGACGAGAGAAATAGTCTTTTCGTCCATTTTTTCGCCGTTGCCGCTAATAAGCTTTATGCCGTTGTCGTAATATGGGTTGTGGCTTGCAGAAATCATTATTCCGCAATCAAATTCGTCTACGCGCGTTATATACGCGACCGACGGCGTGGTGGTTACGTGCATGGTGTACGCGTCCGCCCCCGACGAAGTTATGCCCGCAGACAGGGCGTATTCGAACATATAGCTCGAACGCCGAGTATCCTTGCCGATTACTATTTTTGCAGGTGTACTTTCGCCGTTGCGGCGTTTTAGCTCGCCAAAGTACCAACCTAAAAACCTGCCTGTTTTATACGCGTGGTCGGCGGTGAGCGTTACGTTGGCTTCACCCCTGAACCCGTCCGTTCCAAAATATTTTGACATTACGGTTATCCTTTATTGTCTTGTTTTGCAACCGTTTCAAACCTACCGCTTTTAACTATGCAATTTGCGGGAATTACGCCCCTTACCGACGTTAGCGGATACACGGTTGTGTTTTTACCTATTATAGTGCCGGGGTTAATAACGCTGTTACAGCCGACTTCTACGTAGTCGCCGAGTATTGCGCCGAACTTTTTTAAACCCGTATCAATTCTTTCCACGCCGTTGACCGTAACGGAAGTTTTGTCCGACTTGACGTTAGAAATTATAGCACCTGCGCCCATATGGCATTTGTAGCCGAGAATGCCGTCGCCGACGTAGTTAAAGTGCGGAATTTGAACGCCGTCGAAAATTACTGCGTTTTTAAGTTCCACCGAATTGCCTATTACGCAACCGTCGCCGATAAGCGCTTTCCCCCTTATAAAGGCACAGTGTCTTACTTCCGTGTGTGCGCCTATTATCGTCCATTCGCCTATATACGCGGTGGGCGCAACCTTTGCGGTTTTGTGCGCCCAAGCGTTCTCGCCTATTTCAACGAAATCTCCGCCGAGCGTTTTTGAAAGACTTGAAATTAAATCTTCTATACCTTTTAATGCCTGCCATGGATAGGTGAATTTTCTTAGATAATCTCCTGCAAGCGTGTGGGTTAAATCGAAATATTCTTCTGCTGAATACAAGTTTTTCACCCCTATTGCCGCGTCGTCGTTGCCGACGAACGGATAGCAATTAATAATTATACTATCATTATATTTTGCATACGGTGAATTATATTCTTCTTAAAGGCGTAAATAAAAAGCGCTACCGATTAAGGTAACGCCTTTTAAATTGTGGTATTTAATTATCCCTTTTTGCCGTCGGACTCTTCTGCCTGAGCTGCCGCCGCTTCCGCAACCTGCTCGCTACCTACCAAAACGGGGGTGCAAGCGGGAACGCCTTCTAACTCTTCACGCTTTTTCTTTGCGTATTTGGGCATATCGATGATAAGGACAACCGCAGCCACGGCAATAAAGCCGATTATAAGCGAGAGAACAGCCGCTATAACTATACTCGTTTCATTTAACTTCTCAAGCTGGTTATTTGCAAATAACACCCTTGCCTGCTGACCGTAAGCCGCCTTCATAACTTCTTTACAGGTTTCAGCCTGAGTTTCAAGCTTAGTTTTAATATCGTCTAACTTCTCACCAAACGCAACGCTGTCTTCGTGATACTTTGTGTATTCGGCGGAAGTCTTATCCTGCGTCCAAGTCCAAATAGTCGAAGTTTTATCCACCGTAACGCCTGAATAAGCAAGCGTATATTCAATACTTACGTTTCTTGCTTCAAGCTCGCTTATAGTAGTTAAAATCGTCGTTTCGCTCGTCGTGCCGCCCGTTACAAGCTCTTGATATAGCGCCTTGTTATTTGCGATTCTCTTAGTGTTTT
>CAMAHZ010000091.1 GCA_945834965.1 uncultured Clostridia bacterium
AAATCACCCTATAAAGTCAGATACGCCCCGCCGAACGGCGGGGCGTATACCCTGTTTAAATTTTAAGCTTGCGCTATTTAAGCTTACGCTACGTTAGCCGCGCTTTGGTTTAAAAGCTCGCTTAAATCTTTTTGACATTCAGCCAAAACGGAATCGGCAATAGTTTTGCGGTCGTCGGTATCGGATAAGAATTTTTCCGTTTCAATAGCTATAGTGCCGATAGCAATATCGCCGTTCTTAGTGAACACGACGAGTAAGCCCTTGCTACCTTCTTCCGCGCTGTCGATAATGCCGTTTGTCACGCTCTCGGGAGCGGAAGTATCGTAAGTACTGTCGGTCAAAGCGAGCGAGTTGCCGTCGTAGCTGTACAGCGCAAGGTTGTAACCGTTAAGGTCGATTGAGTAGCCGTTAAGGTCGATAGTCAAACCTTCCGCCTTGAAGTAAACGTCGCTTGTTAAAGTCCAGTTATCGGTAAGCGTTAAGGTGCAGTTGCCGACTACGGGGCTATAGGTAGTATTGTCGTTGGCTAAGGTGTCGTAGAAGCAAACCCACTCGTAGGAAACCTTTGCGGAAAGCCCGGGCAGCTGTGCTGAAAGAGCCAGTTCGCTTAAATCTGCATCTACTACGTTTACCCTATTTAAGTTGTGTTCGTAATACGTATTTCCTTCTTCGTATCCGCAGTTTAAGCAAACCTTTTTAATCGTATAGCCGTCTTCCGAGCAAATACCGTGCGAAATAGTTTCGTAATTGAAGTAGTGATTAACGTTCGTCTCTTCACTTATTAACTGCCATAAGCCGTTCGTTTTTTCGTAGATTTGAACGATTTCCGTGCAACCACCGTCGGAATTGCTGACAGTCAAATCTCCGTAAGCGCCGTAATCGTACATATCAACGTACTGACCTGCGCCCGAACTGCCATACAAGCGAAGTACTAAATGCCTGTAGTTTGAATCTGCCGAGACGTAGGCTTCGCCGTAAGTCGCGCCTGATAAAGGCTGTACGGGCAATCCTTCATAAAGCGCTTTGATATTTTCAAGCGCGTAAACGTAACCCGAGTAGTTCCATCTATCTATCGTGCCGTCGTCGTTGTAATTAATGACGAGTTCGATGTAATCGCCATCTTTATCGTTGGTTATTTCCCCACCCCTTAAAAGGTACGTTCTCGTCCTGACGATTCCGCACGCATCGCACTTGACGACTTCTGCACTTATTGCTGTAACGGTGAACGGAAGCTTGCCGACTAAGGCTTTGATTTGTTCAATCGTTTGAGCGGAGTCGGTAATCACTTCGGGGGTAGCCCCTGACGCGTAATGCCCGACTGCGGAAGACTTAGCAAGCTTAGTAAACCCTTCGTAGTCTTGATTGCCCTTATATTCGCAGAGATACGCGCTATGAGAAAGGCAACCCTTTTCCGCGATGTTCGTATAGTACGTAATCTCCGTCACGTTAAGACCGCAGTTTACACAATGATTTACTATTGCGCATCCGTGATAGAAGCCGTTGGTATCAAGCTCTGCAGGCAAATCGCTTACGAGCATATATTGTTCTTTTAAAATATTTTCCACTTCTTCACGGCTTACACCTTGCTCTACGAAATTAGCAAGAAGTTTAGCGTATTCTTCTGCGGTTACGATTTCATACGATTTTTGAGTTATTGCGTGCTCGTAACTGTTGAAATAAGCCTTCTGGATGCCGCAATATATGCAGGTATAGACGGTGATTTTGCTCTCTTTGCCGCATTGCGTCTTTAAGATGGTTTCTTCCTTTTCGTTATAATGGTCATAATGAACGTTGACGCTCTTATAGTCGCATTCGGAGCAGGTGGTTGTTACTAACAAGCCGTCGTCGCAGACCTTTGCACCGTCGACGAGTTTTGCCGTATGCGTAAGCTTGTGCTGCGATTCAAGCGCGCTTGCGCCCGTCTTTAAGTTATAATAGCCGCTTGCGTAAACCGATACGGGAACGTCCGTTTCGATAGTAAGCTCAGAATAACCTTCTGCGTCTTCTCTCGCCAAGGTGTAAGTGCCGTCGTCGTTGATTACGAACAAGCCCGTACTCGTCACGGCGGTTATTTCGCCCTTACCCTGACACGTGATTAAAAGTCTTACCCAGTCGCCGCAATCTTCATTTGTAGAAATAATGCACTCGGGCAAGCCGTTAACCGCTTCCACACGGACGGTCTTGGTGATTTGCTGTACCGTACCTAAGTAGTATCTTATACCGCGGTTCTCGTAATAGTAACCGTCCATCTGTCTATAATCGGCGTTGCTTATTATATAATATTCTCCGCTTTCGTCGCTGACAAACTTAATTTGAGTTAATCCGTCGTATTTGCTCTGCAACGTGGCGTTCATATGATAGAGAGCCGATTTAATGTCGTCGAAACTATTGAACAAGTCTTCGTCTATAGCCGCGCCGTTGTTCTTTTCAACCTTGAACGAACCGCCGAATTCAACGTAACTTAATTCTTCACCGTTATCTTCGGTTGCCGTCTCAACGCCGCTTTCGGGCTTGCTATTTACGAAAAGCTCTGCCGCAACCTTGCCGTCTACGGAGATTTTCTTGCCGTACTCGGTGGGGTCAACCGTTATAGTTACGTCTGCAAGGGAAATGCTCTCGCTCGTGACGCCATCGCCCATAGGAAGGGATACGTCCACCTTAACGCCGTTGTTTTGGGTTTCGCTTATAAGCGCTTCTACGGTAAAGCCGAACGCATTGAGCGTAGCTTGTATTCCGTCCGCCGTACCGGTAACGCCTGCAACCACGCCCATAAGGCTTACGTTGACGCTGGGAACGGCGTCTTCAACCGTCTTAACGACGGTTACGAAAGTCGCTTCGTCCATCATAAAGCTGAACGAATATGCGATTACGGCGTTAGCCGCGTCTACCGTGTATTCAAAGGATACAAGGCTATTTACCATATCGATATAGCCTGCGATTTGGGTGTAATCAAAGCCAAGCGACGTGATTGCTTCGGCTACGGTGGACTCGGTTGCTATCGTGTTTATCATTTCAAGGTAGCCGAGATACTGCTCTTTAAGCGCCGCAGCCGCCTGCTTAGTCTCGGCGTCGACTTCGGTGAGCGCAAAGGGCTTAACGATATCGCCTTCTACGGGATATTCACCGTTAGGTGTGTCGGAAGGCATACCAGGCATATTATCGGGCAACTGAACGTTGTTCATAATGAGAGCAACCGCTTCCATTACGTTGTAATCTTTGTACTGCTCGATTAAAGCATTAAGGTCGATTGCCTTATCCGTATCGCCTGCCACGTTGTTTAAAACGGCTTGCAATAAGTTAACGAGCTGACCGTCGCCCAAGCCTACGCTGCCTAAAATGACGTCAAGGAAGGCGTTGACTTCGCTTACCTTCATATCGGGAACAGTCTTTAAGAATGCGTATGCAACGGTGTAAGTACCCTGACCGAAGTAATCTTCTATAACTTCTTTAGGAGTCTTTTTGCCAAGGTCGTCGACGTACTTTTTAAGCCCGTCTACGTTTAAGGTATACACGGTGTTGCCGTCGTTATCCTGAGTTTTTGTAAAGAATTCGATTTCGGGAAGGTTGATTACGATTGAGTTAATCTTATCGAGTATCTCGCCCTTATCGCCTTCGTCGGGAGTGCCGAAGTAGGGAAGGTATTCGTTGACCATAACGCCTATTTCGTCCACGTCGAAGCCGCAAGCCGCCATAACGGCAGTCTTAATAAGTCCGCTTATGGTTACTAAGCTTTCGCCCGATTCAAGGTAGTATTCACCCTGTTCGCTTTCCCTCTGCATCGTCATATTGCAGGCTATGCTGTCGTTATCGATTACGCAGGTGAGATTTACCTTTCCCGTACTCTTATAATCGGTTGTATCGGAAGTTATAACGGTGCTTACGAGCGCTTCAAATTTAAGCGTACCCTTTACGTTGCCGTTTTCGACCTTGATAACGCCGTCAAACGCCTTAATCTCGAATTGATTATTGTCGATTGTAAGCGTGAATAAATCCGTCGTATCTGCGCAGACGTTGTATACGCCGTCGGGAATGAGCGAGAAGAGATATTCAACGCCTTCTACCGTGAACGAAGACACGTTATTGATTTCGACTTCTTCGGTATGTCCGCAGCGGATACAGGTGTATCTGCCTACGCCCTTTTCGGTAGCCGTGGGCTGTTTAACTACGCTGTATACTTTGCTGTGTCCGAGTGCAAGAATAATCTCTTCCTTAGTATCGTCGCCGTCTATGCACTTATAAATCTTTTTACCGTCTTCCGTGCAGGTTGCCGCAACGGTGGAATCTATAACGTAAATGTGCTTATGTTCAAGAATTTGAGCAAGTTCCTGTTCGGTCTTGGTAACGTAGTCAACCGCCGTTTCGATATTTTTAACGGTCTCTGCTACGACTACGGAAACTGCGGTCAACGCGTCTAACTTGACGCCTTCTGCCTTAACGACGACCTGAGCTACGCTTGCAGTTTCCTTAATGTCAACCTTTGCGTCCTGTGCATTGCCTTCCGCAACGACGTTTTCGATTCGTCCGCTGACTTCCACCTGCGCTTTAGCCATCAATTCGACCTTGGCAACTTCCGCGCTCTGAGCAACGTTAATCTTAAGCTCTGCGCTGTCGCTATTAACCGCTTCGTCAACCTTGACGGCGGAAACCTTACCTTCGACCGTTACGTCTGCCGCCGCTTTAAGTTCCACCTTGGCAACTTCCGCCGAGGGCAATACGTTTACCGTCAAGGTCTTATTATCGTTTTTAACCGCTTCCGCTACGGTTACCGCGGAAACCTTGCCTTGCAGCGTTACTTCTGCCGCCGCGTGAAGTTCGACCTTGTCTACTTCCGCCGTGGGAGCTACGTTCACCTTTAAGGTTGCGTTTGAGTCGTTTTTAACTTCTTCGGCAACCTTGACTTCGGCAACCTTACCTGCAACGCTGACTTCAGCCGCCGCCTGTAAAGCCACGCTCGATACGGTAGCCGTAGGCGCTATGGTCACCTTTGCGCCGCTTGCGTTTTCCGCAACGGTTACTGCGCCAAGCTCTGCGCCGCTGCCTGCCGTTAACGTGCCGTTGCCGGCAAGAGTTATGTCGGTTATCGAAGAGTATTCGATTTTAACGTTGGAATTCGACTTGACCTTACCTGCGCCTGAAAGCCTTGCGTTGGAGAAGGTTATCGTCTCGCTTGCGGCTTCAAGCTCGTAGTCGACCGTGTCCGCAATGGTCGCACCCTTGAACGAGATGTCGCCGTTGGGAACGGATACGTTTAATTTGCCGCCCTTGATTACGCCGTCGGTAAAGGTTACTACGTCCTTACCCTGAGAAGTTATGTAAAGTTCGTAATTGTTTAAGTCAAGCGTATAGCCGTTAAGGTTGAAAGTGCAGGCGGAAAGCTGAACGCAATCCTTTCCTTCGGTTGCCTTAACGTCCTTTTCGGTAATCGTGTAGTCTGCATTAAGCGTATAGACGTTGCCTTCCGCCGCAAACAGACCGTCGTACTTATCTTCGGG
>CAMAHZ010000092.1 GCA_945834965.1 uncultured Clostridia bacterium
AAGATTGCAGAGACGGGAAAACGCAGGTTTTTAAGCTCGGTTAAAATTCTTCCGCTTTGCCGCGTGCCCATAAAGTCGCCGCCGCCCCTAATCTGCAAGTCGGCTTCGGCAATGGCAAAACCGTCGGAATTGTTCTTTACTACCGCAAGCCTTTCCCTTGCCTGTTCGGTTTCGCTGTCGGAGAGCAGGAAACAATAGCTCTTTTCGCTGCCCCTGCCTACTCTGCCCCTTAGCTGGTGCAGCTGAGAAAGCCCGAACATATCGGCGTTGTAAATAACCATAATCGTTGCATCGGGAACGTCTACGCCTACTTCGATAACCGTAGTAGAAACAAGGCAGTTCAGGCGCTTAGCGCGGAAATCTTCCATTATCTCTTCCTTCTGCTTATCCTTCATCTTGCCGTGCAAAAGCCCTATTTTAAGCTTAGGCAACGCCTTTTGCAAGTCCTCGCATAGCTCCGTGACCGACATTGCCGTCCCTTCCTCGTCGCCTTCGATTTTGGGGCAGACAAAGTAAGCTTGCTGACCCTGCTCTGCTTGCTGACCTATCCACCTAAGCATATCGTTATATCTGCTTCGTTTTACGATTGACGTGGATATATCCTGCCGCGAACGCGGTTTTTCCTTTATCGTGGTAACGTCTAAATCGCCGTAAAAAACGAGCGAGAGCGTACGGGGTATGGGCGTTGCGCTCATAACCAAGCAGTCACAATTCGTGCCTTTTTCAGTAAGAGCGGAGCGCTGGGCAACGCCGAAACGCTGTTGTTCGTCGCACACAACCATAGATAATGCGGCAAAATTGACGTCTTTTTGTATAACTGCGTGCGTTCCGCACACGATTTTAATACTTCCGTCCTGTAAACCCTTTTTAATCTCTCTCTTTTCGGCGGCAGGCGTCGAACCCGACAAAAAACGCACTTCGTATTCGGGAAAATATCTCTTAATCTGTGCCGCATTCTGGCGCGCAAGCACTTCCGTCGGGGACAGCATTGCCGCCTGAAAACCCGATTTAACCGCCATATATATGGCAGTTAACGCAACTGCCGTCTTACCGCAGCCAACGTCGCCTTGAATAAGCCTGTTCATAGTTTTAGGGGAACGGACGTCGGCAAAAATTTCTCTTATTGCCGCCTTTTGCCCTTCGGTAAACTCAAACGGAAAGCGGTGGGTAAACTCTGCAATATCTTCCCCCGTGACCGAATAGCGGTTGGTTCTGACCACTTCCCTGTCGCCCTTTATCATCTTGAACGCCGAGACGAGCAAGAAGTATTCTTCGATTGCAATGCGTTCGCCTGCTACGGAAATCTCTTGCTCGCTCTCAGGCGCGTGCACCTTGAAATAGGCTTCCCTAAGCGGGGTCAAGCCGTATTTTTTCTGCAAGGGATAGGGTATTTTACTCGTAATCTCAATCTTAGTCAAGCCCTGCGCAATCGCCCTTCTCACGTCGCCTTGAGAGAGCGTACCCGTAAGCGGATAGACGGGGATTATCCCCTTAAGCCTTGAGACCTTTTCCGCACTTTCAAAGGTGGGGTTGACCATAGACGCACCCATACCGTACCTGTTTTGCACCCTGCCGTAAAAAAGATATTCGCCGCTTTTTAGCTTTTGCGCAACGTACGGCTGGTTAAACCATATGGTTTGGAAGAAGTTGTCGCCCTGCTTGCACAGCGCCTTTACGTACGGGCGGCGTGAGTAGTTGTTGACTTCTACGCTTAGCACTTCGCAATCGACCAAGGCGTATGCGTTATGCCTTAGCTCCGTTATCGAGTTGACCTTGGTTAAATCTAAATAGGCACGCGGAAAGAGCTTGACCAGCTCTTCCACAGAACGAGCGCCAAGCTTTGCAAACTGTTTTTCCCTTGTGTCGGAAACGTATTTTAACTGCGTCAACTTCATATTTAACCTTAAAATGCAAAACGGGGAACCTGACGGCTCCCCGAAATTTATACGAAAATTCTACTCTAAACTTACTATATAGTAATAAACGGGCTGACCGCCGAAGTGGAAGTCCACGTCGCAGTCGGGGAAGGCTTCGCTAACCTTATCTGCAAGCGCTTGCGCCTGCTCTTCTTCTACGCCTTCGCCGTAGTACAGCGTAATCATCTCGTGTTCGCTGTTCTTCATCGACTTGATAAGCGATAGGGTTACCGTTTCGATATCGCTGCCCTTTGCCAAAATCTTCTTGGAATTGAGACCGATTATGTCGCCCTGCTGCAGCTTAAAGCCGTTCATAGTCGTGTTGCGCACCGCGTACGTAACCTGACCTGCCGCTACGTTGTCGATAGCGTGGGTCATATTCGTCTTGTTTTCGGGTACGCTCTCTTCGGGGTTGAACGCAAGCGCAGCCGCAAAGCCCTGCGGCACGTTCTTGGTGGGGATAACGTGAATAGTACGGTTGTTAACAAGCCCCTTTGCCTGCTCTGCCGCAAGGATAATGTTGGAATTGTTGGGGAACACGAATACGTTGGACGCGTTTATCTTCTGTACTGCGTCCGCTATATCCTGAGCGGAAGGGTTCATAGTCTGACCGCCTTCTATAACCCTGTCTACCATTAAATCCTTGAATATCTCGCTCAAACCTTCGCCTGCGCAGATGGCGAGCATACCCATCTCCTTCTTCTCGGCTTCGAGCTTCTTCTTAAGTTGTCGGTTCTCTTCGAGCATGTTCTCGATTTTAATTCTGTCAAGCTCGCCAAGCTCAAGCGCGTAAGTGAGTGCAACGCCGGGGGTGTTGGTGTGAACGTGAACCTTTATAAACTCTAAATCGCCTATACAGATAACGCTGTCGCCCAAGCCCATAAGCTTTTCCTTAAGCTTATCTATATCGGCAAGCGTAGTCTGCGGCTTTAAGTTGATTACGAAAAATTCCGTGCAGTAAGCAAATTCGATATCACCCAAGTCGAGATTGATAATATCCGAGTTATCGTCGAAATCGGGTTCCTTTACACTTTCCTGCGCTTCGGTAGGCATATTGTCGGTACCGATGTCTTCACCGGTAATCGCCGCCAAAAAGCCGCGCATAATGGTCATAAGACCCATACCGCCGGAGTCAACTACGCCGGCTTTTTTCAATACGGGCAAAAGCTCGGGCGTCTGTGCCAAGGCTTCATCGCCGACGGCAATGAGCGCCTTTAAAAATTCGCCTACGTCCTTATTTTTAGACGCAAGCTTAGAAGCCGATTCGCTCATAAGCCTTACAACCGTTAAAATCGTACCTTCCTTAGGAATGGACACGGCAGAGTATGCTACTTTTGTGCCGTTTTCAAGCGCCTTAGCGAAGGTTTTGGTATCAAAATTCTCTTTACATTCCCTTAATACGGAACAAATACCCCTGAAAATCTGGGAAGAAATAACGCCCGAGTTGCCCCTTGCGCCCCTTAACGCACCCTTTGAAACGGAATCGCAAATTTCCTGAAAGCGGTTAGAAGAGCAAGCGTTCATCTCTTTAACTGCGGACTGTAAAGTGAGCGACATATTAGTACCCGTGTCGCCGTCGGGAACGGGGAAGACGTTCAAAGCGTCTATTTTTGCCCTGTTTATTTCAAGCATTCTTGCACCGGATGCAACCATTTTACGGAATTCGGTACTGTTGACTGTTTTCTGCATTTAAGTTTCCTCTTGTGAGCAACCGTATCTCTCTCTACGTTCTCACGGAAATAATATTTTTTCTCTCTGTTGTATTAAAGTTTAAGTTTCAAGCGCACGTAAAAGACCGCCGCAAAATTAAAGGCAACCAAAAAGAGAGTTAAACTGAAATTACTTAAAGTTTAACCCCTATGATGTTTACGTTTACGGTATCTACAATCATACCCGTAAACTTTTCTACCTTATACTTAATAGCCTCTTTAAGGCTCTCTGCGACGGCGTTGATGGATACGCCGTATTTGATTATAACGTTTACGTCAATAAAAATTCTATCCCCGTTAGTGGTGACCTTAACGCCCTTTCCGTCGTTCTGCCTTTTAAGTAGCTCCGAAATAGAGTCCGACAGGCGGCGTGAAACGGTGTCTACAATGCCGTAGCACTCTAAGGCGGCGTTTGCAGCTACCTTTGCTATGGCTAAATCGGATATTGAAATTTTACCGTATACGTTGCTGGTATTTACCGACATAAGACAATCCTTTTGGTCAAGGGGGGCTACCTGACCCCACGTTTTAGCTTGACCACATATATAATTAGTTTAACGCCTTTTTACATATTTTGCAAGTAGTTTGATATATTTTGCTTTAATTTGTTATTACTGACATTAAATATATTAATAATACTTAAAAATATTTCAACCCGTACCCGTTTTTGATTGATTTTTTTAATAATAGGTGATATTATAGTTTAGCTATTCAAGTGGATAGCGTTATTTTTAACCTTTGAAATACACCTGTACAGGAGGATAACGATATGTCAAGAGTATGTAGCGTATGCGGTAAGGGTCAGACCACCGGCAACAACGTAAGCCACTCAAAGAGAAGAACGAGAAGGACCTTTAAGGCTAACGTTCAGAAGGTTTCCTACGTCAACGACGAAGGCAAAATCGTAAACGATTACGTTTGCGCAAGGTGCCTTAAAAAAGTTAAAAGGGCATAAGTTACCGTCGCTTTTTTTGCGGCGGCTTAAAGTCAACCGCATAATCCACTCGGCGGTCTGCACGGCAAAGCGTAACTTTAGTTGCGCATTTTAAAATATTTTCCACTTTGTAGAAACGTCAAGCCGCGCAGTTAATCCTACTAAAATTAACTAAAAGAAAAATGAGTTCGAATTTGAACTCATTTTTTTTATTGCTTGAATTTATAAACCGCATTATTTTTCGGGAACGTAATTAAAGTGGACGACCGTACTTGACGGAATGCAATCCTTTTTCTCTAACGCCTTTTCTTCGTACTCAGGCTCGGCGTCGGGGTTAGAATTTTCCTTCTTTTCAAAGGTGTAGAAATACAACTCGTCCCACTGCTCTTTTGTACCCATAAAGTAGATATCGGTAAACATATTACCCGCAAGCGCACTATCCGCAATTTTAGTTATGCTTGCAGAAAGGACTATTTCGGTAAGGGACGAATTCATATAGATGTTACCGCCCGTTGAAACGACGGAATTATAAAAAGAACCGCCCTTTAAATCGGTTATATTTGCATAAACTTCCGCCCTTTCAAGCTTTGCACATTCCATAAATACCCTGTCGCCGAGAGAAGTTACGCTTGAAGGTATTACTACGCTTTCCAGATAACTGCACATACCGAACGCCGAATAGCCGATTGTCTGCACGCTGTCGGGTATGGTTACTTCGGTCAAGCCGCTTAAGGCAAACGCCAAATTGCCTATCGACGTAACCGAATCGGGTATTAAGACCGTGCGAAGAG
>CAMAHZ010000093.1 GCA_945834965.1 uncultured Clostridia bacterium
GCCTTAAATTTTTTTATCCACAATAAGAGATAATTAGTTTTTTTCGCCCTTTTCAAAGATTGTAATAAGCGGCGGAAAGAGTAGGGTAACAGTTGCAATCGTGCATATCACGTGCGTAGCCATTGTGTATAGCGACGCAATAAAATACGCCTTGGTTGCGGCTTGGTCAAACGAATAGAAAAGGGGTGTTATAACGTCGTCCAACAGCGTAAAGCAGGCGTTGGCGAGAGCAGCGGTAGAAACTATGATTACAAGTTTTACTGCGTTAAGCCGCCCTTTAAATTTCTTCCCGATAAACGCAAACAGCAGAACGAAAAGGTTATAATAGATAAAATAGAGAATGACTACCGTTGGGAAAAATCCGAAGATAAAGCACCTTAATATGCAAAAGGCGTTAGCCACGATTAAACTGCGCCTGAAGCCGAAACGGTAGGCAAAAGTGAGTAAAAGTACGGTTACGACTTCTACCCCTGCCGCAAAGCTCAAGGCGAACTGTCCGCCTATTAATAGGGCTGTATATACCCCGATTAGCGCAAAATCTTTAGCTTTCATTAAAATTTAGTAAACACCCAAACGTATATAAAGCCTTCTTTAACCTTTAAGCTTTCAGCGCCTAAGGTCGCCGAGCCCAACGTCTGATTTTCGTATTCGCAAGTACCCCAAGCGGCGTTGGCGTTATCGCTATCGCTCGTGTACAACATCCAATAAGTGTTCGTGGTCTGGTAGATGCCGTTAATGCTCGTCACCATGCCGTTATCTATCGTAAAGCTAAGCTTTCCTTCGCTCTGCAAGGTCTGCATATATTCAAGTAAGCTCTCGTTTTCTGTTGCGCCTACTACGGTTATTGCAACCCTTTCGTCGTTTGCGTCAACGGCGTTTTTACTGCACGCGGTAAACGCAACCCCGAATAACATAGCGATAGTACAAATTAAAAGTGCAAGCCAACTCTTTTTAAAACTTTTCATATATACTCCTTAAAAAGATATTTATAAAATAAAAAAACGCCTACAACGGGCGTAAACAAAAAAGCACCCCGTAAGGGGCGTGCAAAAATAAAGGCGGTCCGCATCTTCTAAACGCCCAAGACGGACAACCGTAGCTTTCGGCGGACAGGCAATCGGACTATTACCGTAATGGCTGTTGCGACGGATTTGCACCGTACTTCCCCTGCTTTCGAATTGAAAATTCTTTCAACTCACTCGCACCGAACTATTAAATTCGACCCCATTATAAGGCTTGAAATAAGCAAAGTCAAGTATTTATAAAAACCTATTTGTTGACAAATACTTTCGTTTTAACTATAATAGATAGAAATATCAAATTGATTTACGCCGTTTATTCTTTGCGGCGAGTAATGAGAAAAAAATGAAAATTATAGACATAATAAATAGTAAAAAGGCTTGCCTTTCTTTTGAAGTGTTCCCCCCTAAGACGAGCGACAAGTTCGAGTCGGTCAAACAGGCGGTAGATAAAATTGCCGCGTTAAGTCCCGATTTTATGAGCGTGACTTACGGCGCAGGCGGCGGTACGAGCGATTACACCGTAGCCGTGGCAAAGCGCATTAAGGAATTAGGCGTAGAGCCGCTTGCACATCTTTCGTGCATATCTTCCGACCGAAAAGACGTTGCAAAAAAGCTTGAAGCTCTCAAAAGCGAAGGCATAGATAACGTACTTGCCTTAAGGGGCGATATACCCAAGGATTTTTCAGGCAACCTTGATTATCACTATGCAAGCGAACTCGTTAAAGAGTGCAAGGACACGGGTAACTTCTGCATAGGCGGCGCTTGCTACCCCGAAGGTCACCCCGAAAGCGCAACGCTCTTTTCGGATATCGAAAACCTTAAAAAGAAGGTGGACGCAGGCTGCGACTTCTTAACGACGCAGATGTTCTTCGACAACGACGTATTCTACAGCTTTTTATCAAAGGTAAGGGAAGCGGGTATCTACGTTCCCGTCATTGCAGGTATAATGCCCGTGACCAACGCCGCGCAGATAAAGCGAATTATTTCCCTTTCGGGCGGCTATCTTCCCACTCGATTTAAGCGTATCGTAGACAGGTTTGGCGACAACCCCAAGGCCATGTGCGAGGCGGGCATAATCTACGCAAGCGAGCAGATTATCGACCTTTACGCAAACGGCGTTAAGGCGGTACACGTTTATTCTATGAACAAGCCCGAAGTTGCCGCCGCAATCAAGGCAAATCTTTCAAGCATTATATGACGACGCTTTTATCGACAAAACTAAACTCTATAGACCGTGGCGAAACGCAGTACTATCTCGGCTATACTAAAGGAAGTACACCTACCGAAGAAGTGACGGCGCTCTTTAACGAGTGCGAAAAGCTTATATTGCAGGCTCAGGACTTAAAGGCGGTGTACGACGTTTACGATTTTTCTGCCGACGGAGACGAGCTTGATTTGGGCTTTGCAAAAATTCACAGCCATTCGCTCGGTCTAAACTTAAAGGGCTGTTCGCGCGTGGCGCTGTTTGCGGCAACCGCAGGTGCGGGCGTGGACAGGCTTATCGTCAAGTACTCTAAAATTTCCCCGTCTAAGGCGGCGGTTCTGCAGGCTATGGGCGCGGCTTTAATCGAAAGCTGGTGCGACGAAATCTGCGCTAAACTTAAAGAAAAATATAATACCAACACGTCCCGTTTTTCCTGTGGGTTCGGCGACTGCGATATATCTTTACAGCGTAAAATATTCGACGCGCTTTTTCTAACCAAGCGGTTGGGCATAACCCTATCGCAGGACTATTTTATGACGCCGACCAAATCGGTCACGGCAATGGTGGGCATTAAGGACTTATGAGCATTAAAGAGAAGTTAAAAAACTCAATAATTATATTAGACGGCGGTATGGGTACTCAGCTTCAGGCGGCAGGTCTGCCTTTGGGTACTCTGCCCGAAGAGTGGAACCTGACCCACCCTGAAGAAATCATCAAGGTGCATACCGACTATTTAAAGGCAGGCGCAAACGTAATCTACACCAACACGTTCGGCGCAAACTGCCTAAAGTTCGGCGATAGGACGGAAGAAGTCGTTGCCGCCGCCGTGCAAAACGCAAAGAGTGCGGCAAAGGGATTTAAGGACGCTTTCGTTGCGCTGGATATCGGTCCTACGGGCAGGCTGTTAAAGCCGCTCGGCGACCTTGAGTTTGAAAGGGCGGTAGAGATTTTTAAGCGTACGATTAAAGCAGGCGTTGCCGCAGGTGCGGATTTAATAGCCGTTGAAACTATGAACGACTTGTACGAGCTTAAAGCCGCCGTTCTCGCCGCAAAGGAATGCTGTGATTTGCCCGTGTTTGCGACCGCCGTGTTCGGCAGAGATTGTTTAACTATGTCGGGCGGCACGCCCGAAGCTGCCGTCGCCCTTTTGGAAGGGTTGGGGGTAGACGCTCTCGGCGCAAACTGCTCGCTCGCCCCTGCAGAGCTTACTCAAGTAGTGGAAAGAATGTTAAAGGTGTCGTCAACGCCCGTGATAATCAAGCCCAACGCAGGCTTGCCCGAAGAGAGAGACGGTAAGACGGTCTATTCCCTTTCCCCCGAAGAATTTGCGCTCGATATGCGCTCTTTAGCGGAAAAGGGCGCAACCGTTTTAGGCGGCTGTTGCGGTACTACACCCCGATATATCCTTGAATTAACGCAAAAATTAAAGGGCGTGGAGTTCAAAAAGACGACGGATAAGCATTTAACGGTATGCTCTTCGTACACCCACGCGCTGTATTTTGGCGATACCCCCGTACTTATAGGCGAACGAATCAACCCCACGGGCAAGAAGAAGTTAAAAGAAGCGCTAAGAGAAAACGATATGGCGTATATCTTAGGGGAAGCGGTTACACAGTCGGAAAACGGTGCGCACGCGTTGGACGTAAACGTGGGCTTGCCCGAGATTGACGAAGAGAGCGTTTTGCCCCGTTGCGTAGAAGAGATTCAGGCGGTAACCAACCTGCCCTTGCAGATAGACACGTCGTCGTTCAAGGCTATGGAAAACGCTATGCGTATATACAACGGCGTTGCGATAATCAACTCGGTAAACGGCAAAGGCGAGAGTATGCAAGCCGTCTTTCCGCTCGTTAAAAAGTACGGCGGCTGCGTAATATGCTTAACGCTCGACGAGACGGGAATTCCTTCCACGGCGGAAGGCAGGGTAGAGATTGCGAAAAAGATAATCGCCGTTGCAAAGGAATACGGCATTGAAAAAGATAGGCTGATTTTCGATACGCTTGCAATGGCTGTATCGGCTGACCCCACGGCGGCAAGCGCGGCGCTCAACGCTCTTAAGGCAATTCGCTACACGCTCGGCTGTCACACTTCCTTGGGCGTATCGAACGTATCATTTGGGCTTCCCCAAAGGGACTTTATAAATTCAACCTTTTTTAATATGGCGCTGTGCAACGGGCTTTCGGCGGCAATCTACAACCCCTACTCGCAGGAGATGAACAAGACCTACAAGTCCTTCCTTGCGCTTACGGGTAAGGATAAAAATTTTGAAGGCTATATTGCGTTTGCCAACGGACAGGCTCAGCCTGCAGCGCAAAAAGGGCAGACCGATAAGGACTTGAAGTACTGCGTTATAAAGGGGCTTAAGGACGAAGCGTCGCTTGCGGCTGAAAAGCTTTTGGCAACCCTTTCGCCTATGGAAGTCGTAAATTGCGAAATTATACCTGCCTTAGACGAAGTGGGTGCAGGGTTTGAAAATAAGACGATTTTCCTGCCGCAGCTTTTGATGAGCGCGGAAGCGGCAAGGGCGGCTTTTGCAAAGGTTAAGGAAAGGCTGTCGTCTAACGAGAACGCGAAAAATACCAAAATCGTGCTTGCGACGGTCAAGGGCGATATTCACGATATCGGCAAAAATATCGTTGCAACTCTTCTATCCAACTACGGCTTTAAGGTGTACGACTTAGGCAAAGACGTACCCCCCGAAACGGTGGTTGAAAAGGCTAAAGAAGTGGGGGCGCAAGTCGTGGGCTTATCCGCCCTTATGACGACCACAGTCGTCTCTATGAAGGAGACGATAGAGCTTCTCAATAAAGAGTGTCCTTCCGTTTTAACCTGCGTAGGCGGTGCGGTTTTAAATAGAGAATACGCAGAACAAATCGGTGCGGACAGGTATTGCAAGGACGCAATGCAGACCGTACGCTTTGCCGAAGAAGTGGAGAACGGTTTAACCAAATAATATGTCTGTAAAAACAAATAAAGCAGTTTTGGCGGTGCCTTTCGCACCGCTTTTTCTATTGCAAAATCAGCTTTTTAAAGTTGTAATTTTAAACGAATAGGCGCGTAATAACCGCCGTTTTTTGCGTGCAATCGTGGCGTGCGTGGGCATAA
>CAMAHZ010000094.1 GCA_945834965.1 uncultured Clostridia bacterium
GCGCCCGTGCATAAGTCGTACATATTGATAATGACTTCCTTTGCGCCTGCCGCCTTTACCATCTCCGCAAGCTGTTCGGCTTCTTCCAAGCAGTCTGCGTGTGTGATTGCAACGTGCTGATTTTCGGGGTCGATAACCCTTTCTTTAAACATCTCAAGCAGTTTGCTAAGCGCCTTTCTGCGCCCGCGCTCGTTGCAGAAAACTTCAAGCTCGCCCTTGTCGCTGCCCCATATAACGGGGTTAATCTTAAGTATCGTACCTACGATTGCCTTTGCCGCATTTACCCTGCCGCTGCGCTTTAAGTACTTAAGGCTGGATACGGTTACAAAGCTGTTCATATTTGCTACGTTGTCGCACAGCCACTTATATACGCTGTCAATATCTTCGCCTGCGTCTCTCTTCTCTGCGGCGTAAACAGCCATAAGCCCTTCGCCTAAAGACGCGTTAAAGCTGTCAACGACTAAAAGCTTTCTTTCGGGGAAAAGCTCTTTAAGCCTTGCCTTTGCCGCAAGCGCTTGGTTGTAAGTGCCGCTTAGCTTGGTGGTTATAACGATTAAAATTACGTCCTTGCCTGCCTGCATAACGGGGGTTACGGCGTCGATAAACTTATCTGCGTTGATAAGCGTCGTCTTGGTCTCTGCACCTTCTCTCATTGCGGCGTAAAATTTCTGCGCAATCGAATCGGAAGGTACGCCTTGCTGATAGCATTCCATCTCTTCGCCGTTAATCGAGCAGGTATAGGGCACGACGCCGATATGATGCTTTGCAATCAACTCGTCGGTAAGGTTTGCCGCTGAATCAACGAATATTTCAAAATTTTCCATAGGTAACACCCCTTGAGTAAAGTGATTTAGTCTAATTATTCGATTAATAATAATTATAGACTGTGTTTAAATAATTTACAACCCAAAACTATATTCATTTAATCTACTATTAAAAAAATCGGTAGAATTTTAGTAAAAGCTACTCTACCGTTAGAATAGGGCACTCTACTGACGGTAGAGTTTGTAAAATTGCTTGCATTTTTACTTTAAATATGCTAAAATTTGACTATGAACGAAGAAATCGTACAGTCGGAAGACTTAAAAGAAGTCATTGCGGCAAATCTCGTGCATCTAAGGCAGGAAGCAGGTTTAACCCAGCTTCAGCTTGCGGAACTGCTTAACTATTCGGATAAGGCGGTTTCAAAGTGGGAAAGGGGCGAATCCGTTCCCGACTTAAGGGTGCTTATTAAGCTTGCGGACTTATATCATATTTCACTTGATGATATCGTCCGAACAAAGCCCGAAAAGCGTTTAATGCCCAGGCTAAACTTACAAAAAAAGCACGTGTTAATTACCCTGCTTTCGGTGGGGTTAGTCGGCGTAATCGCAACCGCGGTGTTTATGATTTTCTTCTACATCACGCCGCTTAGAAACTACGCCTATCTTTCCTACGTGTGCGCACCGCTCGTTGCGTCGGTGGTGTTCACGGTGTTTTCGGCGTTGTGGTACAGAAGGCTGACGCTCGCAATTGCCGCGTCGCTCGTGCTGTGGTCGATAATTTTAATAATTCACGTCTTTTTAAGGCTGTTCACGTCCATTCCCGTCTGGCCGTTCTATCTGGTTGCGGGCGGTATGCAAATTCTTATTGCAGGTTGGTTCGTTCTGCGCAAGCTTTACAAGCCCGATAAAAAAGCGCAATAATTCACCGAAAAATGATTCAAACCCCACTATAGTGGGGTTTTATTTTGCAAATTCATTGACATAAAAATTTTTTATTGTATAATTAATCTGGTATGGAAAACGAAGAGAGAGTTATTCAAAATCACATAGATAATTCCGAGAGTGAGAGAACCTATTTCGACAAGGTGCTTGCCGTGGCGATTGAAGTCGGCTGCGGTCTGCTCTCGTGCGGCTGTCCCGTCGGCAGGGTAGAGCTTGCGGTTGAGTATATCTGCAACGCATACGGTGCGGCGGCAGTCAGCGTTTCAACCTTTCCGTCAATGATAATTGCAGGGGTAAGGATTGCGGACGGAAGTCAGGTTTCACAACTTAAAAGGGTGTATTCCATATCCAACAACTTCGCAAAGATGGAAGCGTATAACCAGCTTTCTCGCGATATCTGCGCTAAAAAATACCCCGTAGACCAAGCGGCGGAACTCGTTTCCGCTTTAAGGACGAGCCATAACCCGAGTAAGCTTATAACCGCACTTTCCGCAGGAATAGGCGCGGCGGCGTTCACCGTCTTTTACGGCGGCTCGCTTATCGACGCAATCCCGGGCGGACTCGTCGGCGGACTTATGGCGTATTTAAGCTGTATCTTTGCAAGGCTTGCGTTCAACAGCTACGCCCGTACGTTTATGCTCTCGCTAATAGGCGGCGTGCTTTCAACCTTTTTGTGTTGGCTGATTACGCTTACGGGTTTAACCTGCCATTTATCGACGGTTATGATGGGTACGATAATGATAGTAATCCCGGGGCTTTTGCTATGTAACGCCATTCGAGATTTGTTTTCAGGCGATACCTATTCGGGTACTTCCGAGCTATTGAACGCAATAATTACTACGCTTGCGATAGTGGCGGGCTACGGTATTTCAATGTTTATATCGTCCACCTTTATGGCGGACGTGCCTATCGATAAAAGGGTGGGGCTTGAAGATTATCTTTACAGAATAATCTCCTGCTTTATCGGCACTACTGCGTTCACCGTCTTTTTCGGCGGCTCGTTTAAAAGGCTTATTCCGTCGGCAATAGACGCAATGGTCACCTTTGCCGTCTACCTTGTAATGGAAGCTTTCGTCGGCGAAATTCTCTTGGATATGCTCGTTGCAACCGCCGTTGCCGCAATACTTTCCGAAGTGTTTGCCCGTACGATAAAAGCGCCTGCAATAATCTTCTTCGTGCCGGGCGTAATAATCTTCGTGCCCGGGCGTACGCTGTATCTAACCGTAAACGCACTAATCTCAGGCGAGTGGGGCGCGGCAATGTCAAGCGGCGGAGAAATGGGCAAAACGCTTTTGGGCATAGTTATAGGCTTAATCGTAATAACCATTCTCTTCAACTTAATTTCCCCGACCTTCCACAGCAAGTATCTGCGTAAAAGAGTGGGTAAGGAAAAGAGAATTCTAACCCAAAAGGAAGTCCTTCAAGCTAAAGAAAATCTCGCCAAAAAGGCTATGCAATCGCAGGAAAGCCTGACCAAACCAAATTGCGATAGCAACCAAGTTGAAAATAATACTCAAACAGAAAGTACACAAATAAACGAAAATAAAGGTGAATAAAATGGATTTAAAAAAATTAGCGTCGACCTTAATACCCGATAACGACTTGTTGCCCTTGGAAGAGTACGAAAAAATGTACCCCGAAAGGCAACTAAATAAGGGTGCTGAAGTAACCCGTCTCGCCCCTTCGCCTACGGGTTTTATACATCTTGGCAATCTCTATTCCGCACTTGCGGACGAACGTATCGCCCACACCACGGACGGCATTTTCTATCTGCGTATAGAAGATACCGACTTAAAGAGAAAGGTGGACGGCGCAGTTGAATCGGTTATCCGTTCGTTAAACTATTTCGGCTTGAACTTCGACGAAGGTGCTGAAATAGATTCGCCTTTAAACAATTACGGTCCTTACTATCAGCGTCAGCGTGCGTCTATCTACCGCGCGTACGTCAAGGACTTAATCGAAAGGGGACTTGCATACCCTTGTTTCTGTACGGAAGACGAGCTAAACGCCGTCCGTGCCGAGCAGACCGAGCGCAAGGAGATTACGGGCTACTACGGTAAATACGCAAAGTGCCGCAACCTTTCCGAGCAGGAAATTTACGACAATCTTGCACAGGGCAAACCCTTCGTAATAAGGTTAAAATCGCAGGGCAGTACGGAAAACAAGATTACCTTTAAAGACAGAATCAAGGGCGATATAACCGTCACCGAAAACGACCAGGACGTGGTAATTTTAAAGTCGGACGGCATTCCCACCTATCACTTTGCACACGCAATCGACGACCACTTTATGCACACCACTTTGGTCATAAGGGGCGAAGAGTGGCTTTCAAGCCTGCCCATTCATTTAGAGCTGTTTAAAGTGCTTGGCTTTAAACTGCCTTCCTACGGGCATACCTGCAGTTTAATGAAAGTGGATAACGGCGTTAAAAGAAAGCTTTCAAAGAGAAAAGACCCCGAACTATCCCTTGATTATTACAGGCAGGCAGGCTATTACCCCAAGGCTGTAGTCAAGTATCTTATGACCATTTTAAATTCCAACTTCGAAGAGTGGGAACGCAAGAACCCCACCGCCGATTACAGGGATTTCAAATTCTCAATCGACAAGATGGGTAAAAGCGGTGCGCTGTTCGATATAGATAAGCTCAACGACGTATCCAAGGCAGAGCTTGCAACCCTTTCCGAAGACGAGACCTACGCCTTTTTAAAGGGCTGGGTGGACGAGTTCGGCACCGAGCAGGATAAGGCGCACTTTGCGGACGCGGATTATATCAAGAAGATTATTATTCTCATATGCGGCATAGGCGGCAAAAAGCGCCGTAAGGATATCGTGCGTGCAGAGACGGGCGTAAGGCTCTTCGACTATTTCTTCGACGATGTTTTCAATCCCGAATACGCCTTCCGCTTTGAAAAAGGCGACGTGACCGCCGTACTTTCTAAGTTTGCGGCTGTCTACGACGAGAACGACGACAACAACGCGTGGTTTGCAAAGGTCAAGGCGGTCGCCGCAGAAGTCGGCTTTGCCGCCGAGATGAGCGAGTACAAGCAAAACCCCGAAGCGTTCAAGGGCAGCGTTGCCGACGTTGCGGAAATACTGCGTATAGCAGTTACGGGTATGCCTAATTCCCCCGACCTTTGCACGGTAATGCGCATACTCGGAAAAGACCGCACTCTCGCACGCTTAAACGCTGCAATTCAAGCTTAAACGCAAACGATACGAAGGTTAATTTATGACGACTTTATTAACACTGTGTTTCCTATTTTTTGTGGGCAGCTGCATCGGATGGTGTATCGAAGTGGTTTTCCGCCGCATATTTACCGCAAAAAAATGGATTAACCCAGGCTTTTTAACGGGACCTTATCTGCCCTTATACGGCTTTGGCGTAGTTGGTATGTACCTTATATGCCTTATCCCCATAGACGTTGGAAATTTTTGGCTTAACGCATTAATTACGATTGCCATAACGGGCGTTTCGATGACGGTTATCGAGTACCTTGCAGGGCTTATCTTTATAAAGGGTATGAGAGTAAAGCTGTGGGACTATTCCAACCGTTGGGGCAATATACAGGGCATAATCTGCCC
>CAMAHZ010000095.1 GCA_945834965.1 uncultured Clostridia bacterium
GCGGTTGTAAAGGCTTGAAATGAAAATTTGTGCGATAATTTGCGAATTTAACCCTTTTCATAACGGTCATGCCCGTATAATCGACAGAGCGAGAGAGCTTTCGCACTGCGACGCTTTGGTATGCGTTATGAGCGGTCAATTTACCCAAAGGGGCGATATGTGCAGAATTGACAAGTTTTTAAGGGCTAAACACGCGATATTAGCAGGTGCGGACGCAGTGATTGAACTGCCTGCCCCCTTTGCCGTTGCCCCTGCTGAAATTTTTGCAAGGGGCGCGATTAAGCTGATAAGCCGAATTAAGGGCGACCTTTCTCTCTGCTTTGGCAGCGAGAGCGGAACGGGCGCAGACTTTTTAAACGCCGCAAAGATTACGCTTAACGAGAGCAAAGAATTTAAAGCTATGCTTGCAAAGGGTTTAAACGACGGCACAAGTTATATCAAAAGCTACGCTTCGGCTTTTGCCGCCTGCGGCGGAGACGTTTCGATTATCTCTTCACCCAACAACGTACTCGGCGTGGAATACTGCAAAGCCGCCCTGTGCGCCGACGTTCCCATTGATATTTTGACCACAAAAAGAGAGTGCGGTGAAAGCTTTGCGCCTGCGCACACTATAAGACGGCTTTCTTTAAACGGCGATAATTATAGAGATTTTATGCCTGAATACGCCTATAGAGATTATTACGCCGCAAAAGATTGCACTAAAAGGTTTGAACAAGCCTGCGCGGACGCCGTATTTATGGGCGATAAAGAAGATATTAAACGTGTTTACGGCTGCAACGAAGGCTTGGAAAACAGGCTTAAAAAGCTTATTAAAGAGTGCGGCGGCAAGTATGATGAGATTGTTGAAAAGGCAACTTCCAAAAGGTATTCAACGGCGAGAATTAAAAGAATTATGACGGCGAATTTACTGCGCCTTTACGCCGACGATACGGAAAGTTTTTTAGACGCAGAGCTCGGCTTGAAAGTGCTTGCCGTAAAGGATAGCATAAAAGACGAGTTACTGCCCCTGCTTACCTATTCGCCAGAGAATGAAAGCGCGAGAAGGTGTTATGAAATTAACTCTGCCGCGTACGCGTTGTGGCGATATCTATCCGCACCGACAGATTATAAAAACGAAAACGAAAAGATGATTTTGGTGTAAAATAAGAAAAAAACCGTATAGATTTAACCGCCGCGGAGCTGACTTTCAGCGCCGCGGCGGTTAATAATTTATTGATAAATTTTTCCGACTATGAAGTTTGAAAGGCTGCGGGGCAATACTTTTGCAAGAAACAGAAAGAAAGCGTATTTTATACCGCAGGTATAAAAGGGTTTAACCCGTCTTTTTTTTGCAAGCTTTAAAACCTTTTTTGCGAGCGTTTCGGGCTTCATACCGTTTAGCTCGTCTCGCTCCATTACCGATACCGCACGATTGATTCTGCCGCCGTAGATATCGTCGCCGACGACGCTCTTTTTGCGCACTTCGGTAAAGCCCGTATGCACGTCCCCGGGCATTAAGGCGCATACCTTTATATTAAACGCCTTTAGCTCGTTGCGCAGGGCAAGCGTAAGCGAATTGATTGCCGCTTTGCCTGCCGAATAGAACGCTTGATAGGGAATAGACAAATCGCCTGCGACCGAGCTGATATTAATTATCTTGCCGCACCCTACCTTGCGCATATAGGGCACAACGGCGGAAGTTAAAGCTACGTTTCCGAAAAAGTTTACGTCAAACAGCCTTTTTGCATCTTCCGACTCGGTAAATTCGACCGCGCCCGAAATGCCGCCACCTGCATTGTTGACGAGCAAATCAATACGACCGCACTCGCTTATTATCTGCTCTACGCTTAGTTTTACAGCGTTTTCGTCGGTGACGTCACAGCTTATATGGATTATTTCAGGTTGTTTTTCCCTTTCCCTGCGTGAAAGTTCGTATACGATATACCCGTCTTTTGCGAGGCTTTCGCACACGGCTTTGCCTATGCCCGAAGAGCCGCCCGTAACTAACGCGACCTTTCCGCTTTCTTTACTCTTTTTCATCAGTATTAGTTTTCGCCGTAAATTTCGGGATACTGCTTAAGCACGGACGCAATCGTGTCCATAGCTTCGTCCAAAATGGGTTCGGTATGGGTTGCCATAAGGCTCGTCCTTATAAGCGCTTCTCCTTCGGGCGTCGAAGGGGGAACGGCGGCGTTTACGTATACGCCTGCCTGATAAATCTTTTCGGTCACTTCAAAGGTTTTAACCGTATCGTACGTATAGATTGCGACTATGGGCGTTTTGCTGCCTATAATCTTTACGCCCCTTTGCTTTAAGCCGCTGCGGTAGTAGTCGGCAAGCTGTAAAAGCCTTGCAGGAAGGGCAGGGTTTTTCTTGAGCTCGTTTAAAGCCGCAATAGCGGTTGCACAGTTTGCAGGGGGAATAGACGCACAGAAGATGAAAGGGCGGGAACAATGGCGAACGTAGTCCAAAACCTTATTATCCGCCGCAACGAAACCGCCGATAGACGCAAGCGACTTTGAGAAAGTACCCATTATGATATCTACGCTGTCGGTAAGCCCGAAGTAATCTGCCGTACCCCTGCCGCCGTTGCCTAATACGCCTAAGCCGTGAGCGTCGTCCACCATTACTCTTGCGCCGTACTTTTTGGCAAGCGCAACTATTTCGGGAAGTTTGCAGATGTCGCCGCTCATAGAGAATACGCCGTCGGTAATTATAAGGCAGCCTGCTTCGTCGGGAACGTTTTTAAGCTGACGCTCTAAATCTTCCATATCCGAATGGCGGAAACGAAGCATTTTAGCGTAGCTCAACTTGCATCCGTCGTAGATACTTGCATGATTTTCTCTATCGCAGATTATGTAATCGCCCCTGCCGCAAATTGCAGAGATTATGCCGAGATTGGACTGGAAGCCCGTTGAAAGCGTCATACACCCTTCTTTGCCGACGAACTCCGCAAGCTCTCTTTCAAGCTGGGTGTGCAACTCTAACGTGCCGTTTAAGAACCTTGAACCCGAACAGCCGCTTCCGTACTTTTCCAAAGCCTTCACGCCTGCTTCTATTACGTTGGGGTTGGTCGTGAGACCGAGATAGTTATTAGAGCCAAGCATAATTCTACGCTTGCCTTCCATAATAACTTCTACGTCCTGCCTGGACTGCAACTCCCTAAAATAGGGATAAATTTCCCTTTTACGCAACAAATTAACCGCGTCCATTTGTTCGCACTTTTTGAACAAATCAATAGCCATTTATAGCTCCTTTAACTT
Source organism: uncultured Clostridia bacterium (assembly GCA_945834965.1). Lineage (GTDB taxonomy): Bacteria > Bacillota > Clostridia > Christensenellales > Borkfalkiaceae > Coproplasma. The sequence continues at coordinate 3,243 of CAMAHZ010000095.1, forward strand.
ATAATTAAAACTTTTGTCATTATAACATATGACAATTATTATTGTCAATAAATCGCACATAGGTTTTTCTTATATTATTTGGTTTAAAAGCTTGTTGCGTTAAATCAAAATTAATGTTAATATATCGGCGGAAGGTATTTTTATGAAGGGATTTATTTTAAAAAACGCATATTTCAATATTGTTGAATACGAGACTCAGGCGCAGAGAATTAAAGACGAGTTGAACCTGCTTGGCGTAGAGTGCGATATCGTCCGCAACGACTACGGTTTTGTTACGGTAGATAGAGCCGTTAAAACGGCGTTTGACGGCTACGACTTTTGCGTGTATCTCGACAAGGACAAATACCTATTAAAAGCGCTTGAAAAATCGGGCGTGCGTACCTTTAATAGCTTTAACGCAATTGAAGTTTGCGACGATAAAATGGCAACCTACCTAAGTTTGAGCGAGAACGGCATTGATTTGCCGTTGACCATACCGGGGGTACTGTGTTACGATAGCAAGGTCGTTATAAGGGAAAGTCTAGCGGAGGTTATTGAGAAAAAACTTGGCTACCCCTTGATTGTTAAAAGCAGTTACGGCTCCCGCGGGACGGGCGTTTATCTTATAAAAGACAGGGCGCAACTCATTGCTAAAATGAACGAATTGAAGATGACGCCCCACCTTTTCCAAAAGTTTATACCCGAAAGCTACGGGAAAGATTTAAGGGTAATCGTAATCGGCGGCAAAGTCTTGGGCGGTATGATAAGACAGTCAAACGGCGACTTCCGCTCTAACGTGGCGCTTGGCGGAAGCGCAACCCCCTACCCCGTTGACGATAAGCTGACCGCCCTTTGCGAAAAGTGCGCACACGTTTTAGGGCTTGACTACTGCGGAATTGATGTCTTGTTCGGTCAAGACGAAAAACCGTATATTTGCGAAGTCAATTCCAACGCGTTTTTTTACGGGTTTGAAAGAGCAACGGGGTTAAACGTTGCTAAAGCGTATGCGGAACATATAGTTAAAACTATGCAAAATTCTTGATTTTTTACCGAGTATTTGTCTATAAAATAGTTTTGCCCGAAGAGTAATCTTCGGGCATTTCCTTTAAGTTAATTGCGCTTTATATTCGACCGACGCGACGGTTACGTAGTAGAGTTTTTTCGCACCACGCTTTTTCAGTTCTTTACAGACGGCGTCTGCGGTAGCACCCGTAGTTAAAACGTCGTCCACTACGATTAAAGTTTTATCCTTTACCTCTTCCCTTTTTGCACGAAAACAGCCTTTAAGGTTTTCTAATCTCTGCGTACGCGTTAAGCTCTTTTGCGCGCTGCTTGCTTTAACCTTTTCTATTGCGTTTTTAATGACGGGCAGGGCAAGCATTTTTGCAAGCTCGTTAGCGAGCAGTTCGGCTTGATTATACCCCCTTTTACGGAAGTCCTTTTTAGTCATAGGAACGAAACAGACGGCTTCGGCGTCGGTGAAAGACGAACACTTTTCATACAGTTTCTTGGCGAGATAGTCCTTTAAATAGGCGTTGTCGTTTTTATACTTTAAGATGAGATTTCTCGCACCGCCTTCGTAGACCATTGCCGATACGCCCTTATCAAAGAGCGGAGCTTGAGCCTTACATTCCAGACAGATTTGGTCAAGTTCGGTCTTTCTTCCGCATACGGGGCAGACCGTACCGTCGTTATAGGTTATTGTCCTTTCACATTCGGGGCAAAGGTCGCCGCCGTCGAAAATTTCCTTACCGCATAAAAGACAGGCGTAATTTTTCGGAAAGATAGCGTTTAGTATTGCTTTAAAAATATTCATAATTTTAGTAGCTGAGCGTATATTTATTCTTAAACGCTGTTAAGATTTTTGAGTTAAGTAAAAGCTTTACGGTATGATTTTACCACCACTTTGCGCCTATTTCAAGGGAAAGATGGATAAAATCTACCTATAATCACTTTATTAACAATTTAATTTTAACAATTGACTATTATATTGTATTATGATAAAATTGTTATACAATAATGTGGTAATTTTTACCGCAAGAGAGGTAATT
>CAMAHZ010000096.1 GCA_945834965.1 uncultured Clostridia bacterium
AAGGCGAGTATTTTCGACGGGGAGTTTACTAAGGCGTAAATGACCCGAGAAAAACACAGCCTGACACAGTATTACGACGCATATTTACAAAGCGCAAATATTAAGCCTAAAAGTCACTAAGCTTTTCGCCGCCGAGTATGTGTATATGCAGGTGATATACCGTCTGCCCTGCGTCATCGCCTTGATTGATTAAAAGGCGATAGCCGTTTTCGCAGCCGTTTGCCTTGGCAATTGAAGGGATTTTCAAAAGCATATATTTTAAAATATCCGCTTCCGTCTCCCCCATCTCTTCCAAGAGCTTGAAGTGCGTTTTAGGCACAGCCAAAAGGTGAACCTTAGCCTTAGGCTCTATATCCTTAAAGACGTACATCTTATCGTCTTCGTACACCTTAGACGAAGGAATTTCACCCTTGATTATTCTGCAGAAGATACATTTTCCGTCGAGCATAGTTTTTTAACCCTCCAACTTTTTATTCTTAAAGCAATATAGCATACCGCCGCCGCGCCAGCGAGAGCGGCAAACGTGTAGAACAGCCAGGTGTAACGGGGGTCGGATAAATCCCTTGCGTAGTCCGCGTCGTAGATAAAGACGGTGATATTGCCCCTTGAATCGAAGTTATAACCCGTTACGACGGCGTCGGTCAGGCGGAAGAAAGATGCGTACAGCGTTCCGTTGTTGTAGATATCTTCCTTAAAATAGGTGTTTTGAGTAGTGCCGTTGTCTATCGTAACGCCCGTCTTATACGGGTATTTTCTCGTTGCGCCGTAGTACCAGTATTCGTAAGTTACGCTACATTCCACGCCGCCTATAACCGCAACCGAATCTACGCTTTGAATGGTGTATTCTCCGCTGAACGTATCGCTTGCGGAAGTACTGCTGTCGTAATCTCGGTTCTCAACGTTAAGCTCCGCCCCGTCCTGCATAAACTCTATAAAGCTATCCGCCGAATGGAAAACTTCCGTGCCGTACCTTTCACGGAAGGGAACGGCGCAGTAAAAGCAGGCGATAATCGCCATTAACACCGCAGAAATAGCCAAAGATACGTGACCCCAATGCTTCCAGTAGGCAGGGTCGGTTTTCTGCAAGGTATCTTCGTCGGCGTTGCTCGGTTCTGCGCTTGCGCCCACGTCTACAGGCAAACTCTTTTCGCCGAACACCTTATTCCTTTCACTCTTAATAATTATTGCACATTCAATAAGCGCAACGAGTGCGCACGCACCGCAGACCACGCCGTGGGCAACGTTGTTCAAAGGCAAATCCCAGGCAATATGCAAGCCACAACTTAAAATAAGCACGGGGTACAAGACCAAATTTGCAAACATTCGCTTTGAAAAATTAAACGCCCAACCGATTGCACCCGTCCATAGAATGTGCGTGCAGAGAGACGATATACCCCTTGAAAAGGCTATTTCGATAACCGTTGTAAGGTTTAGGGACGAAAGCTCGTTTGCGCTTGTGAATATGTAGCCCATATCTTCCACAATCGAAAAGCCGCAGCCCACCGCCGCACCGAACATAAAGCCTGCAAGGGGCGAACGGTTTTTTGCGGCGATAAGCACTACGAGCGTTGCCGCTGCCTTGGGCAATTCTTCAAAAAAGCCCGTGTAAACAGCCGAAAGCCATTTATCGTTTGCAGGGAATAAATCGAATAAAATCTGCGAAACGACGTTCGCCGCCGTACCGCCCATAAGTAGTGCAAGCAGGATTGAAAGATAGCTTAAATCTCTTTTAGGGTACAGCTCGTATAAAAACAGGATAAACGACAGGTTAAAGCAGGTTGACGATAACACTATTATCGTGGGTGCAAACAACTCGTTATAAGTAAAGCGGACGATTAATAAGAACACCGCAAGCAGTACGAAAAGCAACGCAAAAAGGCGGCAATACGCCCAAGGGTACTTTTTGTTTTCGCCCTTTCTGCCGCGAATGCCGCGCGTGAGCAGTTCGGCATATTCCATATTTGTATGCCGCCTGAAAGTCTGTTTGAAAAATTGTACTATCTTACTTCTCATTTTAACTTGCCAAAAAATATCGTTAGCTTGGTCAGGCGAAACGCCGCAACCAAAGCGGTTTTATCAATTTACAATCTCTGCGATTGCCCCGTCCTTATAGGGCGAGACGAGCTTAACGTCTGCCCTTCCTAACTGCCTGCCCGAAACGTACACCTTGATATACCCTTCGGTATAGCCCGTAGTATATTCGCCGTCGAAATCTTCAAATATGACGTTATAAACCTTACCCAACCTTTCGCTTATATAGCGACTTGCGGCGGCGTCTGCCGCTTTAAGTAAGCGGTGCAGCCTTTGAGACTTAATATCCTTAGGCACGTCCTGCATAGCGTACGCCTTAGTTCCTTCCCTTGGCGAGAACGCAAACGCATGCACCCTTGAAAGCTTTGCCGCATCTATTATTGAAAGGCTGTCGCAAAAGTCCTGTTCCGTCTCGCCGCAAAAGCCTGCGATTATATCCGTGGTTATTGCCGCGTCGGGGAATTTACTATAGATAAGCTCACACTTTTGTAGGTATTCTTCCCTTGAATACTTCCTGTTCATAGCCTTTAATACGGCGTTAGAGCCGCTCTGCAAAGACAGGTGGAACTGCGGAGCAAAGTCCTTTAAAGCCGCAAGTGCGTCTAAAAGCTTTTCGTCTATTACCCTGCACTCAATCGAGCCAAGGCGTATGCGCTTATCGGTAAAGGCGATTTCTTTGATAAGCCCTGCAAGCCCGTCGGCGTGGGCGTTGTACGCGGATATGTTTATGCCCGTTAAAACTATCTCGGGCGAAGTGCAGTTTTTAATCTCTTCAACTATATCTTCGACGGGGCGGCTCTCTACCCTGCCCCTTAAGTAGGGAATTACGCAGTAGCTGCAAAAGTTGTTACAGCCGTCCTCAATCTTGATAAAGGCACGGGTTTTTAACTGCTTGGGCGGACAAAGAGATAGACAGCCTTCGCCGCCGAAATCGGAGACTATGGCGTTTACGACTTCTTCCTTCTTCCTTGCGCCGCACACGAACCTTACGCCCTTGCCTAAAAAACTCTCTTCGCTCTTTTGCGACGCACAGCCGCAGACGTATATTAGCGCTTGGGGGTTGAACTTTTTCGCCCTTGCAACGAGCTGACGGCTCTTTTTTTCCGCTTCCTTAGTCACGGCGCAGGTATTTAAAACGTAGACGTCGGCAGGCGCAAGCTCGTCGGAAACCTGCCAGCCCCTATTCTCTAATTCCGCCGCGAGCGACGCGCTTTCGACTTCGTTTACCTTACAGCCGAGCGTAAAAATTACCGCTTTCAATCAAGCTCCTTCAGGCTGAACGCGGCAATAGAGCAAACGGCGATTGCCGCCGTCTCCGCACGCAAAATGCGCTTGCCCAAGCTCATACCCTTAAATCCGTATTTTTCCCTTGCCAAAGCGAACTCTTCGTCCGCAAAGCCGCCTTCGCTGCCCACGACGAGCGCGCAAGAGCCGTTTATGCTGCCGAAATTTACTTCGCTCCCCGTTGCAAATTCGCAGAAAAAGAGCTTGTTTTCAAAGTCCTTTGCAGACTCTAACGCCGCAGCAAAATCGTCGAAATACTCAACTTCCGGCACGACCGAGCGCAGGCACTGCTTTGCCGCTTCCCTTGTAACTTTTTTAAGGCGTTCAAGCTTGTTCGCGTTCATATACGCCGAGCAATAGCGAGAATTAAATACGCCTATTTTAGATACGCCGAGTTCGGTTGCCTTTTGCACGACGAGTTCGGTCTTGTCGCCCTTTAACGCACCCACAAGCAGATATATGAGGGTGTTAGGCTCTCTCTCGCCCCTGTTTACCCCCGTAATATGTGCGAGCAAACTGTTTTTTGAAACCTTAGCAACTATTGCCGTGTATTCGTTGGCGGTGTTGTCTAAAAGGGTGATTTCGCTACCTTCGCCCACCCTTAACACCGTCTTTGCGTGTATAAATTCTTCGCCGTCTAAAGTCACTTCGGTTTGGTCGGGGTAGTTAATTTTATCTACGAAAAAGCGGTGCGGCGTACTCATAGCGATTTGAACGCCAACGCGTTCCACTCCCCTTTATTTACCTTTTCGGATAGGGTTAGCCCCTGCGCCGAATAGACTTCTACCACCCTTTCAAGCTTTTCGTTTATTATGCCGCTTAAAATGAGCGTGCCGCCCGACTTGAGATTTTTAGGGATAGAAGGGGCTAGCCTTTCCAAAATATCCGCAGTTATGTTTGCAAGCATAATATCGCCCTTTAGGGAGCTGTCTTCTAAAAGGTCGGAACGGGCTATAACCACCTTTTCGGTCACGCCGTTTAATTCGGAATTGTGCTTTGCGCTCTCTACCGCAACGGCGTCGATATCGGTAAGGTAGGCAAACTTTGCGCCGAGCTTAACCGCCGATATACCCAAAATGCCGCTTCCGCACCCTACGTCGATGCATACGCTCTCGGGCGAGATATACTTTTGCAACAACTCTACGCACATAGACGTCGTCTCGTGCTCACCCGTGCCGAAAGCCATATTGTTGTCGAGCTTGACAATCTCTTCGCCGTCCTTTTTATCGTAGGCAATCCACTCGGGCACGACCACCACGTTGCCCAAGTGTATCGGGCGGAAGTGGTTGCGCCAAATCTCTATCCAGTCGTCGCCTTCGATTTCCCTTTTGGTCGTCTCAAGCGTGCCTAAAGGCAAAGCGCCTGCACAGTTTTCAACCGTCTCTTCTATATCCTTTCTTATCTGCGGCAGAACGGCGTCCGCATCGGATATGGCGATAAACGCCTTGACCATAACGTCGCCCGAATTTTCGGCAATCAGCTCTTCGTCCATATAGTCCCAGTAGGACGATTTATCCCTTTGAAGGGCTATAACGTCCTTGACGTCGGAGATTGCCACGCCGTAAGACGTGTATCGCCACATAATGTCTGCAATTAGTTCGCTGCCTTCTGAAGTTGTGTGTACAGTAAGTTCAATAAATTTCATAGAATTATTTTAACACATAAAGTGTTAAATAGCAAGCACCGCCGTAAAGTTTTAAATTAATGATTAAAACCCGTCGTTGGAGCAATACGTTACGAGAAACAAAGACGAAGATAAAACTTAAGCGGGCGGCGCAAAATGCGCCGCCCGCCCTTTTATTTACCTTATTCCATATTGGTAAGTCTTTCTGCCATTTCCAACCATTCCTTTTCGGGAACCTGCTTTTCGCTGTTCTTTGCAA
>CAMAHZ010000097.1 GCA_945834965.1 uncultured Clostridia bacterium
TTTCGATTTCCTGCGCTGTGCGCAAAATACGGGTTAGTGTTCATTTTTGCATACGCGCTCTGTCTCGCGCTTATAGGCTACCCCTTGCTGTGTGCCGAGCTAAACTACGGGCGCAACGCAAGGCGCAATAAAGGCGGTAACGCTCTCGCCATTATAATGCGTGCGGCGGCGGCAAATTCGGCGGTAATTGCGCTATATTACGGGGTCATTGCCTGCAAATTAGGCGGTGCGTGCATTAACTATGCAATAAGCGCAAACGTGGATACGTACGGATATATGCCCTATTTAACGGCTTTTATAATCTTTCCTGTCGTATTCTTTATCCTGCAAAGCGGCGGCGGTGCGCTAAATATTTCGGGCAAAATTTCGGTGTGCTTGTCGCTTGCTCTCTTTGCTTTTCTTGCGCTAAAGGGGTTTTTAAAAGGCGTTTCTCCGCCCGACTTAACCAGCCTTTTATGCGGCGAGCTGTGGGTGGAAGCGGTGGGGCAGACGCTTTTATCTCTTTCGCTTGCGGCAGGCGTTATGCCGACTTTTGCCCAAACCTTGCAGGGCGGTTCGGCTTATACCGCCGCGCTAAAAATAACGGTCGCAAACTTTATAGGTTGCGTTGCGGCGGCGCTTTCCGTTTGCCCGTTTATAGACGGAGCTGAGTTCGAAGGCGGCATAGCCTGCGCCTTTACCGTCTATCCGCAAGTTATTTCCGCGGCGGCGGCAAGCTGGGTCGGGCGTAGAATTCTGGGCGTATGCGTTTACGGCGCGTTGACGGCGGTAGGCGTACATTCGCTCTGCTCGCTCGCTACGCCCCTGCTTTCGCGGTTAAAAAGTGTAAAGAGTTCGGCGGCTAAAAAAACCGTGTTCAAATTTAATCTGCCCGTCTTAATATTCTGCGCCCTTTCCGCACTTTTCGCGCCCGTGTTAGAGATAAACGGCGGCGAAGGTCTGTCCTGTTGCGACAGGGTTGCCTGTTGCGTAACGGCGGTTAGCGTTGCCCTTGCAGAGTGCCTGCTGTTTGCGTATCGGGGCGGCGGCAACGCCATATTATGCTTTTTAATTAAGTTTATCTGCCCTGCCGTCTGCGGCGTGGCGGCGGTTTTGTCGATTTGCTCGGCACGCTTTAGCGGCTTTGGCGCACTTTCGCTGTGCCTTGGCTTTTTCTCTTTCGCCTTTCCCGTGAGTTTCGCCTTGACCCCGCTTTGCTCAAGATTGAAAAAGAGAATAAAAAATAGTGCCAACCCTTGACAATTTTAAAAACCCGTCTATAATATAATTAGTTGCATACGCAACAATTGCAACCGCAACTATGCGGTGTGGCTATTACGTGCCAAATGGTGCGGTGCAGAACTAAAAGGCGGTAAATTCTATGGAATTTTTTATGAAAAACGTTTCGCTTTTGGCGCAGAGTACGATGACGTATCGCGACGGGGTGTTTGCAGGTAAGGGGATAACGGGTGCGCAGGTTAAATACCTTTTAGAAGTGGCAAATCAAGAAGGCGTATCTCAAGATATGCTTGCCAAAAAGATGATGATTAACAAATCTAACGTCGCCCGTCAGCTAAGCGCGTTGGAAGAAAACGGCTATATTAAAAGGGAGCAGAGCGTTCAGGATAGGCGAGTAATGCTCGTATATACGACGGACAAGGGCAAGAAAATCGTGCCGGAGCTTAGAAAAGAGAACGGGCGTTGGAGAGAAATCGTGTGCGAAGGGCTTACAAAAGAAGAGAGAGAACAGCTTGCCTACCTTTTAGATAAGCTTATTATAAACGCACGCCGCTATCTCGGGTGCGAATTATGAAAAAGACTTTAAACTATATCAAGCCGTATAAAGGCGAACTAATCGGCGGACTTGTTTTAAAGTTTATAGGCAGCGTTTCCGAACTGTTTTTGCCGCTACTACTTGACTATATGGTCGACTACGGCGTGCCTTCTAAGGATATTAACTTAATAGTCGTACTCGGCGTTATAATGCTCGTATTTTCTGCTGCGGCGCTGCTCGGCAATATCTTTGCGAACCGCCTTGTCGCCCTTTGGGCGGGCAAGATGACGAAGGATTTAAGGCAGGCGTTGTTTTCAAAGATTACGTATATGTCGAGCTTGGGCGTGGATAAATTCACGGCTCCGTCGCTTGTGTCAAGGCTGACGAGCGACACCTACTATGTAAATCAAACGGTGGCAAGGACTATGCGTATGGGCGTAAGGGCGCCTATTCTTTTAATCGGCGGTATAGCCTTTACTTTCCTGCTTGATTGGCGGCTCGCCTTAGTGCTTGCGGCGTGCGTACCCTTCGTCACGCTTGCGGCGGTTGTAATAACCAAAAAGCTGTTTAAGGCATTCTCCGAAGTACAGCAAAAGGGGGACGCTGTCGTCAGGGCTATGCAGGAAAACGTCTCGGGCGTAAGGGTGATTAAAGCGCTTTCGCAGACTGATTACGAGAGCGAGAAGTTCAAAGTAACTAATAAAAAACTTGCCGATAACGACCTTAAGGCTTCTATGATAAGCTCGCTTAATAACCCCGTTATCAACCTTATATTAGAGCTTGCGCTCGTTGGGGTGATTGCGCTGGGAGCATACCTTTCCACTTCGAGCGGAACGCTTATTGCGTTTTTATCCTATTTCACGCTTTTGGTCAACGCAATGTTGGGTATTTCCAAGATATTCGTGGGGCTATCAAGGGGGCTTGCTTCTTCTGCAAGAATCGAAAAGGTGCTTGAGTACGACGGGGATATGCCGATTTTTGACTGCCCCGAAGGGGATAGCCAAAACGCCATTGAGTTTAGGGACGTCAGCTTTTCCTACAACGGCAAGGGCGACAATTTAAGCGGGATAAGCTTTTCGGTCAAGCACGGTCAAACGTTGGGCATAATCGGCGGAACGGGCAGCGGCAAGAGTACGATAGTCAACCTGTTAATGCGCTTTTACGACGTGGACGGCGGCGCGGTGTATATAGACGGCAAGGACGTTCGCACCTATCAAAGCCAAGCCTTGCGCCAAAAGTTTGGGTGCGTTTTCCAGAACGATTTTCTCTTTGCCGACACCATAGAAGAGAATATCAAGTACTTCCGCGATATTTCAAAGGCGGACTTTGATAAGGCGGTTAGGTGCGCCTGTGCGGAAGAGATAATTTCCGAGCGCGAAGAGGGGATAAACTACCGACTTGCTCAAAAGGCAACCAACCTTTCGGGCGGGCAAAAGCAACGCCTGTTAATCGCCCGTGCGCTTGCAGGCAACCCCGAAATTTTGGTGTTGGACGATAGCTCTTCCGCGCTTGACTACGCCACCGACGCCACTCTCAGGCAAAATCTTGCCCAAGATTACTCTTCCTGTACGAAGATAATCGTCGCGCAGAGAGTAAGCGCAGTAAAGAACGCCGACCTTATAATCGTTTTAAACGACGGCGAGATTGCGGGTATGGGTACGCACGCCAAGCTCGTTCAAAACTGTGAAGAATACCGCCTTATCGTTCAGGCGCAGATGGGGGTTGAAGTATGAGAGAACCGAGAATTCACGTTTCCGACACCCGTCGCTTTGCCGAAAAAAAGGTGGATAAAAAATATACCGCTTACAGGCTTATGGGCTATTTAAAGCCTTCGTTACCAATATTTATTTTGGTCTTTATCGGTAACCTTTTATCGGTTGTTTTATCGCTCGTAGGTCCGTACCTTTGCGGACTTGCCATTGCCGAAGTAAAGGTGGACGGCACGACCGATTTTACCAAAATAGGTTACTTATGTTTGGCGTTAATCTTAACTTATATCTCATCTCACGTGCTTAACTATTTAACGTCTATCGGTATGGCGTACGTCGCCCGTAAAATGACCCAGAAGATGCGTGGCGATTTGTTCAATAGGCTTATACGCCTACCCGTAGGCTACTTCGATAGCCGTCAGGCAGGGGACGTAATTTCCGTGCTATCTTACGACGTAGATACGGTGGGCGCGTCGCTCGCAAACGACGTAATTATGGTGCTTAAAAGCGTAGTGCAGATAGTCGGCGCACTCGTTATGATGTTGGTTATTGCCGCACCGCTCGTCGCCGTGTTTGCCGTAACCCTGCCTTTAAGCTTTGCTGCAACCGCAATAATAACCAAAAAGGCGCACCCGCTCTTTAAAAAGCGCAGCGCGGCGTTGGGTGAGTTGAACGGCTTTGGCGAAGAGCTTTTGACAGGACAAAAGACGACTAAAGCCTACGGCAGGGAGCAGCAGGTGTGCAGCCTTTTTGAAGAGAAGAACTTAAAAGCTAACGGGGCGTACACCAAGGCGGAGTATTACGGCACGCTCACGGGCCCTACCGTAAACTTCTTTAACAACCTTTCGCTCACGCTTATTTCGGTGTTCGGTGCGCTGTGCTATGCGTTCGGCTTGTTCGGAATAGGTATCGGGCAAATCTCTTCTTTCGTGCTCTATTCAAGAAAGTTTTCCGGACCGATTAACGAAATTTCTAACGTGATAGGGGAATTTCAGTCGGCTTTTGCCGCGGCGGACAGGGTGTTTAAGGTGCTGGACGAAAAGGAAGAAGTACTCTACGCCCCCGACTGCAAAACGCTTGAAAAGGTAGAAGGCAAGGTGGAGTTTAAAGACGTTTCATTCGGCTATACTGCGGGGTGTACGGTAATAAAGGAGCTGTCTTTAACGGCAAACAAGGGCGACGTGGTCGCAATCGTCGGGCATACGGGTGCAGGTAAAACGACGCTTATCAACCTTTTAATGCGCTTTTACGAACCGCAGAGCGGCGCTATCTACCTTGACGGGCAGGATATAAGCACCTTTACGCGTGCGTCGCTCCGCAGGGCGTTTACGCTCGTCCTTCAGGATACCTGGCTGTTTGCAGGTACGGTGTACGAAAATATCGCCTACGGAAACTTAAGCGCAACGCCTGAACAGGTTGAAAGGGTGTGCAGGGCGGCGCATATCCACTCGTTTATAGAGAGATTGCCCCAAGGCTACGACACCGTTTTAACCGACAACGCCGCTAACGTTTCAAAAGGGCAAAAACAGCTTTTGACCATTGCAAGGGCAATGCTCTCGACCGCGCCCATCTTAATTTTGGACGAAGCTACTTCAAACGTGGACACCCGTACCGAGCAGGTGATTTCCGACGCAATGACGAGCTTAATGCAGGGCAGGACGTGTTTCGTAATCGC
>CAMAHZ010000098.1 GCA_945834965.1 uncultured Clostridia bacterium
ACTTTATATAGCTGTGTGCCGCAACCGTCGCAAAAGTTATTCTTAGGTTGGTTCTCCTTACCGCAAGAGGGGCAGACGGTGGGCTGTTCGGTTTGCGTGCCGTTATTTTCGCCCTTTGCGTTTTCGTCCTTGACCGTTTCCTTAACCGCTTCGGTTACGGCTTTAACGGCAGGCTTTAACTCCTGCGCGGCGTCGTTGATAACGGGCACGCCTTCGTTTTTCATATAGTTTGAAATCTCTCTGCGGAAGCCTATGCTAAGCAGCATAGCTCCAAACCCGGTCATAGGCAGACCTATCATTCCGCAGAAGAAAAGCGTAGGGGGTTCGAACGTGTTGAATGAAGAAATAAAATCCACGAAAAAGATTATATCTAAAATGATGCCGCAGCCAAGCAGAATAAACCCTATTATCTTTAAGGTCTTTTTTATCTTGGCGTGCTTAGCCTTTTCTTCAAGGCGTCTTTTCTCTTCATCGTCCATAATTCTCTCTCCTTATCATGACCAAGCCGTAGGACAAGTTCTGTTTGACTTAAACCACTCCGTGTCCTTTAGTTTAGTAGTATTGTTTGAACAATAGAATTTAAGCTTCGTGCCGTCTACGTAGAACACGATATTGCCGTTCATAGGCTGATAGCCGTCCGCATTATCGCTAATCATATTCGTACAGAAAACGTAATCTGTATAGGGTGCAACCCTGTCTATAAACGCCTGAGAAGGGAACTGATTTGCCTTTGTGTCGGTGTATTCGTCTGTGCCTGCGCAGCAGCAAACGGCAACGTATTTAGGCTTAATCACGCTCAACAGACAGTCGTTGGACGACGTGGGGCTGCCGTGATGACCTGCCTTAAACAGCTCTACTTCGGGCAAGGTATTGTTTTGAACAAGGCGCTCTTCGCCCTCTCTCTCTAAGTCGCCCGTAAACAAATAATGCTTGTAATTATCTGCCGAAATCTCCTGACTAAGCAGCATACATACGGAGTAATTATTCTCGTCCGAGGAATTATTCTCGTAATAGTAGTTATAGAGAATGTTCATCGAAACCTTGTTTTCGCTGTCAAGATAATAGGTCTTTTTAGCGCCGTCCCTCTCGTACCAGCACTGCGAAGCGGTATATGCGGTTGCACCCTTATTAGCTACAGCGTAATCAACGCTATCAAGGAATTTACCATACAGAGTGCGGTTGCCTTTAGCCGTTTCCACTTCCTTATTGCTCTTATCAAACCTGATTATTGTGCCGATATTATAGCTGTATAAAACGCCGTTGTAGGTTGAACCCGCAGAAGTACCCACAAGCCCTGCAATATGGTCCTGATCGGCGTGGGTAGCGATGACGTATTCAAGCGTTTTGTCGGTTACGTAGGGGTCTATGTACGCCTTAATGGTCGTTGCGCTCGACTGGTTAGAGCCTGCATCTATAAGCACTTCGGTGTTGCCGCACTTAATTAAAACGCTGTCGCCAGCCTTATCGTTATCAAACTTGATAAAGTGGATAGAAAGTCCGCTTGACTGTACGCCAGCCAAATCGCCTTCGGGCGAGCTTTTATCGTAACCGCACACGGTGCAGACTTCCCCGTCAAAGGTATGTTCGCCCGTCGCGGGAATTACTATCTCTTCCGTCTGTTCACAAACCGAGCAGGTATGCTTTTTAAGCCCGTCGTGACCGCAGTCGCCGTCGGTTACAACCGTATATTCGCCCCAAGTATGCTCGCCTAAGCCTATAAACTTATGATACAGGTCGGGTTTTACAAAGTACACTACCACCGCCGCAACGACTATTAAGAGAATAAGAACGACGGCAAGTATGGACATTTTACCGCCCCTACCGCCTTTATTTGAACGTTTTTTATTTGCCATTATTCACCTTATAAATTCTTAAGCTGCATTAAAATCTTTTCACGCATTTCGATAAATTTATCGAGCTTTTCTCTCTCTGCATCGACCAGCTTTTTAGGCGCTTTTGCCATAAAGCCGCGATTGTTAAGCTTGCTATCCGCTCTGCTTATCTCTGCGGTAACCTTTTCAAGCTCGGCATTGAGCCTTTCACGCTCTTTATCGGCGTCGATAAGCTCGCCCGTGGGGATTAAAATTGTGCCTACGCTAACAACCTTAGCCGAAGAACGCCCTTCGACTTCTTCCTTTGAAGCAATAACCTTAACCGACGACGCGCCTGCAAGCTTTGCAATGCAGTCCGCATTAGCCGAAATAAGTCTCTTACTCTCGGTCAGAATATACACGTTGACCTTTTTAGAAGGTGCGCAGCCCGTTTCAAGCTTGACTTCCCTTATTGCCTTAATAATTTCCATCACGCCTTCAAACGCCGCCGCTTCCTTCTTATAGGACAGGCGAGAGTTGTATCTGGGGAACTCGGAAACCATAATTGACCCCGAAGTATTAGGCAACGAACGATAGATTTCGTCGGTTATGAAGGGTACGAAGGGGTGCAAAAGCTTTAAGGTGTTTTCCAGAACGAAAGTTAAAACCGAAACTGCGTTGTCCTTCTTATCGTCGTCATCGGAATAGAGAGCGGCTTTGGTAAGCTCGATATACCAGTCGCAGAAATCCGACCAGGTGAAATCGTACAGCGTCTGCAACGCTAAACCAAATTCAAACTTGTTGAGCGAAAGAGTTACGTCCCTGATTGTCGCCTGCAACTTAGAAATTATCCATTTATCCGCAGGGGTGAGTTTAAATTCCGTAATGGGTTTAATCTTTCTGCCTTCGCAGTTCATAATAACGAACCTTGAAGCGTTCCAGATTTTGTTCATAAAGTTGCGGCTTGCTTCTACCTTAGCTTCGGAAAAACGCATATCGTTGCCGGGTGCAACGCCCTGTAAGAGCGAGAAGCGCAAGCTGTCTGCGCCGTATTTATCGATAATTTCAAGGGGGTCTACGCCGTTGCCTAAGGACTTAGACATCTTTCTGCCCTGCTCGTCACGCACCAACCCGTGGATAAGCACGTAGTGGAAAGGCACTTTGCGCATATGCTCAAGACCTGAGAACATCATTCTTGCAACCCAGAAGAAGATAATATCGTAACCCGTAACTAACACGTCGGTGGGGTAGAAATACTCCAAATCTGAAGTGTCGTCGGGGTAGCCCAAGGTCGAGAACGGCCAGAGCGCAGACGAGAACCAAGTGTCTAACACGTCTTCGTCCTGATGGATATTCTTGCTTCCGCATTCAGGGCAGCAGTCGGGGTCCTCCTTAGCGCAGATGACCTTACCGCAGTCGGGGCAGTACCAGATGGGAATTCTGTGACCCCACCAAAGCTGACGGGAAATACACCAGTCCTTGACGTTTTCCATCCAGTTATAATAGGTCTTAGCAAACCTTTCGGGGACGAAGGTCGTCTTTTTGTCGTTAACCGCGTTGATTGCAGGGCGTGCAAGGGGTTCCATCTTTACGAACCACTGCTTAGAAATTCTCGGCTCGACCGAAGTGTGGCACCTGTAGCAATGACCTACGTTGTGGGCGTGGGGTTCAATCTTTACGAGATTGCCAAGCGTTTTAAGCTCTTCCACTACCGCCTTTCTGCACTCGTAGCGGTCCATACCTTCGTACTTGCCTGCGTTTTTATTCATAGTACCGTCCTCGTTCATGACGGTTACGCTCTCTAAATTGTGCCTTAAGCCGACTTCAAAGTCGTTAGGGTCGTGCGCAGGGGTAATCTTAACGCAACCCGTTCCAAACGTCATATCCGCATGCTCGTCTCCAACGACGGGAATGGGCTTGTTGATAATGGGCAGAATTACGTTTTTGCCGATATACTTTTTATATCTGGGGTCGTCGGGGTTGACTGCAACCGCCGTATCGCCGAACATTGTTTCGGGACGGGTGGTAGCAACTATAAGCCCTTCTTCGGACGAACCTTCGATAAAGTATTTTAAGTGCCAAAAGCTGGAAGCTTCTTCCGAATACTCAACTTCCGCATCCGAAAGCGCCGTTTTACAGCAAGGGCACCAGTTTATTATACGCGAACCCCTGTAGATAAGCCCCTTATTGTAGAGATTGACGAATACTTCCCTTACCGCCTTAGAGCACTTTTCGTCCATAGTGAAGGCAAGGCGAGACCAGTCGCAGGAAGAACCCATCTTCTTTAATTGGCTTACAATCCTTCCGCCGTACTTTTCCTTCCAAGCCCACGCCCTTTCTAAAAAGCCGTCTCTCCCCAGCTCTTCTTTGGTAAGCCCTTCTTCTTTCATCTGCTCTACGATTTTAACTTCGGTTGCGATTGCGGCGTGGTCGGTTCCCGGCAGCCAAAGGGCGCAGTAGCCCTGCATACGCTTAAACCTTATGATTGCGTCCTGCATGGTTTCGTCCACGGCGTGACCCATATGAAGCTGACCCGTTACGTTGGGGGGCGGCATCATTATGGTAAAGGGTACCTTATCGGGGTCCCTTTCGGCGCGGAAGTAGCCGTTTTCTTCCCAGTCCTTATACAGTCTGTCTTCAAAGTCTTTGGGGTTGTAAGTCTTTTCCATAATATATCCCTCTAAAAAAATTGCGTTGTCTTAAGTTTTCAATGCGGCATAAGGCTATGCCAAGCCGTATAGTACAGCATTATACAAAATTAATTATAAATCAAAACTGCTTGCAATGTCAAACGCCTTTAGTGCGGCATACAATGTATTATCAAATTTTTTGTGAGGAAAAAGTATTGTTCAAAAAAATTACTGCATTTATATTTGCCCTTATAACTGCTATTGCCATACCCCTTTCATTAGTCGGCTGTAAGGGCGAAAATAAAGTTATTAAGATAAACGAAGTTACTCACTCGGTATTCTATACCCCGTTATACCTTGCCGACGCTTTAGGCTATTTTGCCGACGAAGGCTATGAAATAGAGCTAACCAACGGCGGCGGTGCGGACTCGACTATGGCGGCATTGCTTTCAGGTGCGGCAGATATCGCCTTCTGCGGACCTGAGGCGGCGTTGTACGTTTTAGCGGGCGGCTCTTCCGACAGCCCCAAAGTGTTTGGTCAATTGACCAAGCGAGACGGAAGCTTTTTGGTGGGAAGAGTTGCTGAACCCGACTTTAAATGGACCAACCTTGCAGGCAAGGAAATACTTGCAGGGCGCAAGGGCGGCGTTCCGGCTATGAC
>CAMAHZ010000099.1 GCA_945834965.1 uncultured Clostridia bacterium
GCGCGTAAAAAGTCGTTTGCAACCTGAGTGTCGGGGAAATACTTTGCGTTTGCAACGAACCTGTATTCGTAGAGTTTGTCGTTTATGCTAAGGTCTGCCTTATCTTCGTCACCTTCAACAACGGAAGTGCTATAAATTAACACGCCGTCCTTTTCGCTTAGCTTCTTCACGTCTAAATTCTTGAACTTTTCGTCGGACGCTTTTACAGCCTCCATATATTCAAGCGAAACCATATCTTGGAAACGGAAGGTTTTACCGTCGGGATAGACCGAACCTTTGCCAGGGTATTCCATAGTGAAATACAGCTGATAGGTAAGCTTGGAAGGGTTGACGACGAACATCGTCAAAACCGTGCCGATAAGTAGAGCCGCAATGGTTATGGCAAGCACTATCCATTTCCTGTTAAAAATTACTTTGAAAAAGTCTCCGATAGAAAGCAGCCCCTTCTCTTCTTCTTCCATAAAATGCTCCTTAAAAACAATATGCTATTATATAATAAAACTATACACTGTTATTATACATTTTTAGTTTTAGTCCGTCAACATAATTCGACAAGATTAGTTTAAAAAATAATTTCCAAAAACAAGGCAAAAAATACGACCTACGGTTGTCTTTGCGCAGGTCGTATGCTTATTTTTATTCTAAATTATTCTTATCTTCTTCCCCTTTTTCTTCGGGCAAATCGGGCGTTATTTGGGGGATATCCCGGGGGCAATCTTCGATTTGCACGTCGGCAGCTACGCCCTTTTCACCTGAAACTGCCTTTGCCTTTTTCTCCCTTACGGGCGGTTGCAATTCGGGGTGTTTCATAAGTTTTACGAATATATATTTTTCTAAGAAAATGAAACCGATACCGCCGACTACCATCACGATTGACCAGAACTGCGAAGGCGTAAGCCCGGGGATAAACTCTCCCCTGTAGTCGTTTCTAACGTATTCGATTATAAATCTCCACACGCCGTAGGCAATCATATACAAGGGGAAATTATAGTTGAATTTAAACTTGAAATACAAAATCGCCATAATGAGCGAGAGTGCGGCAAGGAATATACATTCCCAAAGCTGTGTGGGTACTACCTTGGTTGCAACCGAGTTGCCCGAATACATAAAAATTCCGTACCAGGCGTCCGTTTCGCCGCCGTGGCAGCAACCGAACATAGTGCAGCCAAGCCTTCCGAAAGAGTGAGCAATCGTAATGCCGATGGGAATAAAAGGTATCGAATCGGAAAGCGTTGCGTTCATATTGTTTTGCAAAAGCTTGCTCTTTGCCCTGGGCGCAATGACGTAGATATACAGATTCCACACGATTAAAAAGCTGGATACGCCGCCCAAAAGTCCGCCGTAGAAGGTCATTGACTTCAAGTCGAACCCGTTGCCCGCAATAACGTTATATATACCCTGCACTACCGCCGCCATAAACACGCCGAAAGCCGTTGCGCCTGCGCCTATTAAAAGCGTTTTATCAATAGCTTCTTCGTTGTAGTTTTTCTTTGTCATAGTGACTAAAAGAAATACGAAACAACAAATTATGCCTACACCCATACACAGGCCGTACGGCCATACGGATAGGCTTCCTATATTAAATAAAGGTCCGTTAATCATATCTTTACCTATACCTTACTTTGCCGCAAGCAGATTGTTGACTGCCGAAGTTAAAGCCTTATACGAGCTTTTGATAATATCGTCGTCCACGCCTGCGCCGAAATAGGTCTTGCCGTTAAATTCTACGCCTACGTAGGAAATTGCCTGCGAACCCGAACCGTCCGTCAAGGCGTGCTGTTCGTAACCCGTAAGCACGTAGTCCACGCCGAACTGCTGTTTTATTGCGTTTGAAACGGCGTCAAGCCTGCCGTTACCGTCTGCCATAACGACGGTTTTTGCGCCGTTGCAGTTAAACGTGACAGCCGCTTCTATACCGCTTATCTGGCGGAAATGGCACTCGGATATGTCGAAAAATTTTCTGGGGATAAGATAGTTCTGCGCGAAAATTGCGTAAACTTCCGCCGCCTTGAGCTCCTTATGCGCTTTATCGGAGACGTCTTTAACCTTGTAGCCCATATCTTCCTTCATCTTTCTGGGCATATCTATGCCGTAGTTGGAGAGCATTATATAGCCTACGCCGCCCTTGCCCGATTGAGAGTTGATACGGATAACGTCGCTGTCGTACTCCCTACCCAAATCGGTGGGGTCGACGGGAAGGTAGGGAACGTCCCAAACCTGCCTATCGTTCTTCTGCCTGAACGACATACCTTTTGCGATTGCGTCCTGATGCGAACCCGAGAATGCGGCAAACACTAATTCGCCGGCATAGGGCTGACGGGGGCTTACAGGCATATTCGTAAACGTCTTGTAGACTGACGTTACGTAGGGCATTGAGTTGAAGTTTAATTTAGGGTCTACGCCCTGAGAGTACATATTGCCTGCAAGGGTGATTATATCGACGTTGCCCGTCCTTTCGCCGTTGCCAAAGAGCGTACCTTCTATTCTGTCCGCACCCGCCAAAAGACCGAACTCTGCCGCCGCAACGCCGCACCCTCTGTCGTTGTGGGGATGCAAAGATATTACCACGTTTTCGCGGTATTTGATATGCTTGTGGATATACTCGACCTGCTGTGCGTACACGTGGGGCATAGCGTTTTCCACGGTGGCAGGAAGGTTGATTATAGCCTTTCTGTCTGCGGTGGGCTGCCATACGTCCAACACGGCGTTTACTACTTCCAACGCATAGTCGGGCTCGGTACCCGTGAAAGATTCGGGGGAATACTCGAAGCGGAAGCTTTCGCCCGCTTCTTCGGTGAGCTGTTTTAATAGCTTTGCGCCTTCTATTGCAATGCGCTTAATCTCTTCCTTGTCCTTGCTAAAGACCTGCTCTCTTTGAGCGACGGAAGTGGAATTATAGACGTGCACGATTGCGTTCTTTGCGCCCTTTAAGGCGTCGAAAGTCTTTCTTATAATGTGCTCTCTCGCCTGAGTTAAAACCTGCACGGTTACGTCGTCGGGAATTAAATTCTCTTCGATTAGCTTTCTTAAAAACTCGTACTCGGTATTGCTTGCGGCGGGGAAGCCCACTTCAATCTCTTTAAATCCCAGCTCGCACAACAGCTTGAAAAATTCAACCTTAGTGTCTAACGACATAGGTTCGATAAGGCTTTGATTGCCGTCCCTTAAATCGACCGAGCACCATACGGGCGCGGCGGAAACATAGTCCTTTGCCGCCCAGTCAAAGCACTTTTCGGGGGGTAATATATACTGTCTTTTGTACTTGTTTACGTTCTGCATAAAAACACCAAAGGCTTTAAAAATATTTAAAGCCGTCATTATATTTGAATAATTATACCATATTATTAGATAATATGCAACTAAATGAAATATAATTAAACTTTCAAATAATGGCAGTATTGCGTTCTTTTTTCTTCCTTAAGCAGGGAATGAAGATATAGAAAGCTATCGCTATGCACATACTTATCGACCAGCCGATTGCCCACGCCCAGCATACGCCTGAAAAGCCCATTCCTACGCCCACCAAAATATAGACGAAGGCAACCCTTAAGCCAAGGTCTGTAAAGGTTGAAATCGTAAAGCCGAGATTGCCGCCGCACCCCCTTACCGCGCCGTCGGAGATAATCTTAACGCACACCGCAGGCAGGAACGCCGCAACTATGCGCATGAACAGCATAGAGCAGTTTATCGCTTCTTCCGTTATGGATTCGGGGCTGATAAAGAGCATTGTCAGTTGATAGGGGATAATCTCGCACAAAATCAAGAAGATTAGGCTGACCGTCATTGCGTAGCTAAGCATTGCGATATATCCCTGCCTTATACGCTTGTATTCCCCTGCCGCTTTGTTCTGAGAGCAGTAGTTTGCCCAGCCGCCGTTCATATGCCCCACGCCCACGTTTGCAATCTGCACGAGCTTAAAGCCCGTGGTAAAGCCCGCAGCCGCGTCCATACTAATCATATTAATGCGCTTTTGAACGAAGAAATTGCCGACGGACACGAAGCTTTGCTGCAGTATTACGGGTATGGAAGTAAACAACAAATCTTTACTGATTGATTTATTAAAGAGCTTTGGTTTCTCTTCACAGCGGATATATTTTAACTTGTTTATAAGCACCGCAACCGTTAAAACGCAGGAGAGAGCCTGCGAGATAAATGTCGCCCAAGCGGCGCCTGCTACGCCCATATATAATACGCAGACGAATAAGAAGTCTAACCCGACGTTTACTACGGACGAAAATACTAAAAACAGAAAGGGCGTTTTGGAATCACCCAACGCAGAACTTATTCCGCACCCGATATTATATAAAAACACGAACGGCATAGAGCCCGTATAGATATATAGGTAGGTCAAGCTATCGCCCATAACGGCTTGGTCGGTGACGTCTAAAAGGTACATAGACGGCTTTGCTAAACCGAAGCCGAGCGCCATTACCACCGCACACATAACCGAGAAGGTTATTATCGAAGTGTTGATGGTTTCCTTGACCTTTAAATTGTTTTTTGCACCGAAATATTTGGCAACTATAACCGAGCAACCGCCTTCTGCGCCGAATGCAAACGCGAGCAGAATGTTAATCATAGTAGTCGCTTCACCGACGGCGGTCAGCGCAATCTGCCCGTTTTGGGCAAAGTTGCCAACTACCAAAAGGTCGACGAGCGAATAGGCTTGCTGCACCATTGCAGAGCCCAAAAGCGGCAGGGAATATAAAAGTAAAACCTTCCACACGTTGCCGCAAGTTAAATCTACAGTCTTTTTAGACTTGATACCTTGTGATTTCATACGACGAATATTATAACACTTTGTTTTTTAAAAGCAAGCAAGGCAAGGGGTAAACGAGCATAAAAAAACAGACAGCCGCAATTTTGTTTTACTGCTCGAGCTGTAAAACAGACAGGCTATCTGCAAGTTTATTTAAACGAGAGTTTTTCCGCCCCCGTTTTTGGCGTGATGATAAAGCAATCACCTGAAGGTGATTAAATATTGCGACGGTTGTTTTAAAGCGCTAATTTTGGTGCAAACCTAAACCGTTATTTGCGGTGTATAGGTCAAACTCTTCGTCAATATCAAACTCCGAGTCGTCGTC
>CAMAHZ010000100.1 GCA_945834965.1 uncultured Clostridia bacterium
GAGGCGAAAAAAAACTATATTTTCGTACCGGGATGTGGTATACTTATTGAAAAGGTTATAGATTCAGGCAAAAGCTTTGTCTGGTCAAGGAGTTTTTATGGCACATATGAAACATGACCCCACGTCATCTCAAAAGGGTAAAGTTTCTTACAATTCGGGAATCGTAACGGGCATAGTTGCCCTTGCAATCTCTGAAGTGGAAGGTGTAAGTCTGCTTTCGACGAAGAATAAAGGTATCAAACTTAATTTTGATAAACAGGGAATTATTGCCGATATCGGCGTAAAGGTTGATTACGGCTATAACGTTCCTTCGTTGGCTTTCAAAATTCAGCAGTCAATTAAACACAACGTCGAATCAATGACTAATTACAAAGTGGCAAAGGTTGACGTTCACGTTCAGGACGTGGACTTCCCTGAAAATTCAGTAATATAAGAACAATATTCCCTTAAGGCAGTCACTTTGCGCAGTAAGGGAATATTTATTTTGTTAAAATTATGAGAACTACAGCAAGAGAAACGTTATTTAAGTTAATCTATTCTACGCAATTTTCCGAATCGGTCGTTGACGAGAATTTAAAGTCTGCACTTTTCAATTCGGATTCATTAAACGACGACGACCGTAAATACTGTGAAAGGGTGCTTGGGCTTATCAATCAAAACCTTGGCGAGTTGTTGCTCGTTTTGGATAAGAATTCTATTTCTTTCCCCGAACACCGTATTTTCCCTTCCGACAAGGCAATTTTATTAATCGCCCTTGCGGAGATTTTGTATTGCGACGATATTCCCGACAAAGTGTCAATGAACGAAGCGGCAAACCTTGCGTCTAAATACTCTTCGGAAAAGAGCGCGTCGTTTATAACGGGTATACTTTCAACAGTTTCAGGGGGCAAAAATGTTTAAGATTATCGACGGTAAAGCACATTCAGCGGCAATCAGAGCGGAAATCAAGCAAAGAGTTGCAACGTTTAAAGCCGATAGAGGTATAGACGTCGGTCTTGCCGTTGTGCTTGTAGGCAATAATCCTGCGTCTCAAATCTACGTTAGAAATAAAATTAAAGCTTGCGAAGAGACGGGAATTAAGTCTTTTGCGTACTATCTTCCCGAAGAAGCTACGCAAAATCAGGTTGAAGAGCTTATTGAAGAACTTGTTGAAAATAAGGCTATTCACGGAATTTTAGTTCAATTGCCCCTGCCTGCACATCTTGACGCGCAGAAAATTTTAAAGCTTATTCCCAAGGCAAAGGACGTAGACGGGTTCTGTGAAGAGAATATGGGCAGCCTTTGTATGAAGGAAGATTGCCTTGTCGCCTGCACGCCCAACGGCGTTATGAAAATGCTTGAAAGAGAAGGCGTTGAAACAAAAGGTAAAAACGCAGTAGTAATCGGTCGTTCAAACATAGTCGGCAAACCTATGGCTATGCTTTTATTAAACGCAGACGCGACCGTTACGATTTGCCATAGCAGAACGCAAAACCTTAAAGAAATTTGCTCAAATGCAGATATTTTGGTTGCGGCAATCGGCAAGGCAAAATTCGTGACGGCAGATATGGTCAAGCAGGGTGCGGTGGTAATTGACGTCGGTATGGATAGGGACGAGAATGGCAAGCTCTGCGGCGACGTTGATTTTGAGAACGTCAAGGACAAGTGTTCGTATATAACGCCCGTACCCGGCGGCGTTGGACCTATGACGATAACGATGTTAATGTTTAATACGATAACTGCGGCGGAAAGGAGCTAAAGTTAAATATGGCAGACTTTAACGTGCGGTACGAAGAGTACCGCAGTTATTTTGAAAACGAATTAAACAGTTTTTGCAACGATATAAAAACTAATCCCGAAATTCTTGGCGAAAGTATGAAGTACAGTTTACTTCTCGGCGGGAAAAGGGTTAGACCCGTGCTTATGTACGCCGTGGGCGACGCGGTAGGCGTGGATAGGGAAACGCTTACGCCCTATGCAATAGCCCTTGAAATGATTCATACCTATTCGCTTATTCATGACGATTTGCCTGAGATGGACAACGACGATTTCAGAAGGGGCAAGCCTTCTAACCATAAAAAGTTTGGTCAGGCAAACGCCGTGCTTGCAGGCGACGGGCTTTTAAATACGGCTTTTTCAGTATTGTTCGGCGAGTGTTATAAGGGTAGAGATTACGTTTCTGCGGCTAAACTTATCTGTGATTGTGCCGGTATTTACGGCATGATAGCAGGTCAGTCGGCAGATATTTTGCACGAACACGACGCAAATCCCACCGTTGAAACGCTTGATTATATCTACGACAACAAGACGGCTAAGCTTATAACTGCGGCGATATGCGTTCCGTCCGTTTTGGTCGGTGGAAAGCAGTATTCAAGGTTTAAAAAGCTTGGAGAGAAAATAGGTTATCTTTTCCAACTAACCGACGATATCTTAGATGCAGAAGGAAGTTTTATAAGCCTTGGTAAGTCGGTGGGTAAGGACGAAAAGGAAGACAAGCTTACCGCAGTAAAACTTTATGGCTTACAGGAGTGCAAGCTGTTTGCCGATATGTGCGAAAGCGAGTGCAATATGCTAATCGACGGTATTGACGGCGAAGTGCAATTTTTACACGAATTCGTTACTTTTGTAAAAAATAGGCATAATTAATAGTGCTAATGACTAATATTTTAAACGGTAAAGATATTAAAAAGATGTCCTTAACCGAACTTAACGCTCTATGTGAAAGTTTGCGTTCGGAAATCATTAATACCGTTATGAATAACGGGGGACATTTATCATCGAATTTAGGTGCAATCGAGTTAACGGTTGCGCTTTACTATGTCTTTGATTTTCCTACAGATAAACTCATTTTCGACGTTGGTCACCAGTGCTATGCCCACAAGCTCTTATCCGACCGCCCTGCCGAGTTTTCAACCATACGCAAAAAAGGCGGACTTTCGGGATTTCCTAAGCGTGATGAGAGCGAGTACGACGCCTACGACACGGGGCACGCAGGCACTTCTATTTCAGCTGCGCTCGGTATTGCAAAGGCAAGGGACATAAAAGGCGAAAACTTCAACGTTATTTCGATTATAGGCGACGGCTCGTTCAACAACGGGCTCGTCTACGAAGCTTTTAACAGCCTTCGCCCGTTAAACACGAATATTTTAGTTATTTTAAACGATAACGGAATGTCTATCTCGCCTACCGTGGGCAGTATGCACGAATATTTAGAGCATTTAAGCAAGGACGATAAGCACAGGCAAAAGGTAGAAAAACACGCAAATATTTTTGAAAGATTTGGCTTTTTATACGACGGCGTGTACGACGGCAACAACCTTGAAGTGCTGATTGAAAAGCTGACGGAAATTAAAGAAAAGCTTAAAAATAATTCTATAATTCTACACGTCTTGACTAAAAAAGGTAAGGGGTACGCCTTCTGTGAAGAGAACCCCGAAAAAACTCACGGTGTTTCAGGCGGTAGCGCCAGCCCTTGCGCAACCTATTCTAAGGTTTTGGGCAACACCTTGTGCAATCTTGCAAAAGAAGATAAAAGAATCGTAGCGGTTACTGCGGCAATGACGCCGAGTTTAGGGCTTTCGGAGTTCTTTAAAAATTATCCGGAAAGGTCAATCGACGTCGGCATATGTGAAGAGCATGCAACCATTTTATGTGCGGCGTTGGCCACGCAGGGCTTAAAACCCTATTACGCCGTATATTCGACCTTTTTGCAAAGGTCTTTCGACGAAATAATAATCGATATATGCAGTCAGCATTTACCCGTAACCATTTGTCTTGACCGTGCAGGCATTTCAGGTGAAGACGGCGAAACACATCAGGGAGTGTTTGATTTGTCTTTTTTAAGATTAATTCCCGGGCTTACCATTGCCGTTCCTAAGGACGTTTTGGAGTTTGAAAATATGCTTAAAGCGAGCGTAAATTTTAACGCACCGCTCGTAATAAGATATCCCAAAGAGAGTCTTTCGGTTTTCGGTGACAATACTTGTGATAATTTCAAATTCGGCAAGTGGGAAATTATAAAAGGCGGTGACGGAGAAGTTGCTATATTAGCTTGCGGTGAAAGGGCTATACGGCTTAGTTTAAAAGTAAGCTCTAAGCTTGAAAACTTCGGCGTTAATGTTAAGATTATCAACGCCCGTTCGGTTAAACCTTTTGACGAAGAAATGCTTAGCGCTTTGAGTGAAAAGCTTATCATAACCGTTGAAGACAACCAACTTATAGGTGGGTTCGGCGATGGAATTTGCCGTTATTATTCCGAGCAAAAGGATAAAATAGTTAAGAGTTTTGCTTATCGTGACGAATTTATTGAGCACGGCACGGTAGAAGAATTGATGGGCGAATACGGCGTAAACGCAGATGAAATTGCAGATTATATCATAAAAAAATGCGGATAGACAAATTTTTAGCTGAAAAGTACGGCACTCGGACTAAAGCAGCGGAAGCAATAAAATCTAATCTCGTTAAGGTGAACGGCAAATTCGTCAATCCTTCTTTTGATTATAACGGCGAGCCTATAGAGTTTATTGAAAGGGAAGAGAGTTTCGTTTCAAACGGCGGTTATAAATTAAGCAAGGCTTTAAAAGATTTTAACTTTTCGGTAGAAGGCAAAACCTACGTAGACGTCGGTGCGAGTAACGGCGGCTTTACCGATTGTCTTTTTCAAAACGGCGCAAAAAAAGTCTACTGCGTAGACGTCGGAGAGAGTCAACTCGATAGAAGCCTGCTTGATAAAAACGTAGTAGTAATAGATAATTTTAACGCTAGAAATCTGACTAATGAAATGTTTGATAACGATTTAGACGGTGCGGTTATCGACGTAAGTTTTATATCTCTGACTTATATCCTGCCCGGCGTTGCAAACGTATTAAAGGATAACGATTACGTTATTGCGCTTATTAAGCCGCAATTTGAGTGCGAGAGTAAAAACGTAGGGAAAAACGGAATAGTAAAGGAAGTTGGTCAAAGAAAAAAGATTGTTCAAAAGATTTGCTCGTTTGCGGTTGATTTAGGCTTGATTCCTGAGAAAATCACTAAAGCCCCCGTTAAAGCAGGCAAGAACGTAGAATACTTAATTTTATTGAAAAAAAATATCAT
>CAMAHZ010000101.1 GCA_945834965.1 uncultured Clostridia bacterium
ACTCTCCAGTTTTTATCCTTGGAAAGCTTACGGGTTTCAACTATTCTAACCTTATCGCCCACGCCGCACTCGTTGTTTTCATCGTGTGCCTTGAACTTTGTGGTCTTGGTTATGGTCTTTTTATAGAGAGGGTGCTTGCTCTTTTCAACGATGGCTACGACTACGGTCTTATCCATCTTGTCGGAAACAACGATACCTACTCTTTCCTTTCTTAAAGTCGTCCTTTCTTCCATTGCCTTTCTCCTTAACCTTTAAGCTGCCTTGCGCGGATTACGGTATTTACCCTTGCGATATCCTTTTTAACAAGGTTAATCTGCATAGGGTTTTCAAGCTGACCGCTTGCATGACGGAAACGCAAATTGAAGAGCTCCGTTTTGAGTTCGGACAGCTTTGCGCTAAGTTCTTCATCGGTTAAATTTTTAATTTCCTTAGCCTTCATTTGTTTCACCGCCTTCTAAATCTGATTTTCTAACAAACTTGCACTTTACGGGAAGTTTGTGACCTGCAAGACGCATAGCTTCCTTTGCTACGTCTTCGGGTACGCCAGCCATTTCGAAAAGCACTCTGTCGGGCTTAACGATAGCTACCCAGTACTCAACCGAACCTTTACCAGAACCCATACGGGATTCAGCAGGGTGCTTCGTGATGGGCTTGTGGGGGAATATGTCTATCCATACCTGACCGCCACGCTTGATAAATCTTGTCATAGCGACACGGGCTGCTTCGATTTGGTTGGAAGTAATTCTTCCGCCTTCTTCTGCAACTAAACCGTATTCACCGTATGCAACCTTGTTACCCTTGTGGGCTCTGCCGCGGATTTGACCGCGGTGCTGCATTCTCCTTTTTACTCTCTTAGGAATTAACATATTACTCTTCGCCTCCGTCTGAGATTATAAGCTTTTTGGAACCAGAGAGCACTTCACCCTTGTATATCCAGCACTTAACGCCGAGTACACCGAAGGTGGTGTGAGCTTCTGCAAAGCCATAATCGATATTAGCTCTCAACGTCTGAAGAGGGATAGAACCTTCGTGATAGCTTTCGCTACCTGCGATTTCTCTTCCGTCAAGACGACCGGATACGGTAATCTTTACACCCTTAACGCCGGTTTTGGAAACCTTGGAAAGCTGCTGCTTGATTGCTCTTCTGTAAGAAACACGCTTTTCAAGCTGAGAAGCAACTGCTTCTGCAACGAGCTGTGCGTCCTGGTCAATCTTTTCAACCTTGTTGACGTTGATAATGATAACTTTGCCGTTGGTAAGTTTTGCAAGGTCCTTCTTAATTACTTCTATTTCCGAACCAGCCTTGCCGATAAGCACGCCGGGACGACCGGTATAGATGGTAACTTCGATTTTGTTTGCTGCTCTTACGATGCAAATCTTAGAAATTGCTGCGTCGAAGTACTTCTTTTTGATAAAGGTACGGATGACGTTATCTTCTTTAAGCTGTTTGCTAAAGTCTTTCTTGTCTGCGTACCACTGGGTATCCCAGCTCTTAATTACGCCTACTCTTAAGCCATGAGGATTAACTTTTTGTCCCATACTTCACACTCCTTAAATCTTCTTAGCGTCGAGCACGACGGTAATGTGGCTGGTTCTCTTTAAGATTGCGTGGCCGCGACCCTTGCATACGGGCTGCATTCTCTTAAGGTGAGGACCGCCGTTCGCATAAGCTTCGGCAACGATTAAGTCGCTTCTGTCCATGCCCTGGTTGTGCTCTGCGTTAGCCGCTGCAGAAAGAAGTACCTTCTTAACTACGTCGCAACCGCCCTTATCGCAGTAGGTAAGGATTGCTGCTGCTTCTTCAACGCTCTTGCCCCTGATAAGAGCGAGAACCGTTCTTACCTTGTAGGGGGAAATCCTAACGTATTTTGCCGTTGCATAAGGACGCTTATCCTCGGTAGCGGCAATCTTTTCAACTTTTTTCTTCATATTACTTGCCATAACTGAGTATCTCCTTATTTACTGGTTGTCTTAGCCGCATGGCCTTTGAACGTTCTGGTGGGTGCGAACTCGCCGAGCTTGCAGCCTACCATATCTTCAGTAACATATACGGGCACGTGCTTTCTGCCGTCGTATACGGCGATAGTGTGTCCAACCATCTCGGGGAATATGGTGGTTGCTCTCGACCAGGTCTTAACAACTTTCTTTTCGCCCGCAGCGTTCATTGCAATAATTCTCGACATAAGTCTTTCTTCGGCGTAAGGGCCTTTTTTAACGCTTCTTGACATTTACCTATTCCTCCTTAATTAATTCTCTTTAAGATGTACTTGGAAGTACGATTCTTCTTCTTTCTGGTCTTGTAACCCAAAGCAGGCTTGCCCCAAGGGGTCATAGGACCTGCATGTCCGACAGGGCTCTTACCTTCACCACCGCCGTGAGGGTGGTCGTTAGGGTTCATTACCGAACCTCTTACGGTAGGTCTTACGCCGAGGTATCTGGTTTTACCTGCCTTACCAAGGTGAACGATTTCGTGTTCAAGGTTACCAACCTGACCAACGGTAGCACGGCACTTGATTGATACCAATCTCATTTCGCCTGAGGGCATCTTCAAGGTTGCGTACTTGCCTTCTTTTGCCATAATCTGTGCGGAAATACCTGCTGCTCTTGCAATCTGAGCGCCTCTGCCGGGCTGAAGCTCGATTGCGTGAACTACGGTACCTACGGGGATATCTTCAAGTGCAAGCGCGTTGCCCACTTTGATATCTGCGGTGGGACCGGATACGACCTTGTCGCCGACCTTGAGACCAAGGGGTGCAAGAATGTAGGTCTTTACGCCGTCTGCATAAGCTAAAAGCGCGATGTTTGCGGAACGGTTGGGGTCGTACTGAATGGACTTAACAGTTGCAGGGATACCGTCTCTGTTTCTCTTGAAGTCGATTACTCTGTACTTAATTCTGTTGCCGCCGCCGATGTGACGAACGGAAATCTTACCCTGATTGTTTCTGCCGCCCGTCTTACGCTTGTCGTGTAAAAGGCTCTTTTCAGGCTTATCTCCGCTTAACTCTTCGTAGGATAAAACCGTCATAAAACGACGGGAAGAAGTTGTCGGTTTATATCTCTTTAATGCCATTTTTCAATCCTCCTATCAGGACAACGAATCGAAGAATTCAATGCTCTTCGAATCTGCCTTGAGTTGAACTACGGCTTTCTTGTAATCAGGTGTATAGCCTTCGTTCCTACCCATTCTCTTAAGCTTGCCCTTGCAGTTTACGGTGTTTACGCTTGCTACGCTTACGCCGAAAAGCTTTTCTACTGCGAGCTTAATCTGAGTTTTGTTTGCTGATTTAGCCACGATGAAAGTGTACTTCTTATCAGCTATTCCGTCATAACCCTTTTCAGTGAGAAGGGGTTTAATAATGATGTCTTGAGCTAACATTATTCTCCGTAAGCCTCCTCTATCATCTTAACTGCGTCCTTGGTAAGAACAACCTTTTCGTTTGCTACGATTTCGTATACGGAAAGCTGTTCAACGGGAAGAGTTGAAAGGTTTGCAATGTTTCTTGCTGCCAAAACTACCTTCTCGTCTGCCTTATCCATATATATAATAGCGGTCTTGTTAAGGTTGAGCGCCTTCTGCATTGCAGCCATTTCCTTGGTCTTGCCTTCAACAACCGAAAGGTTTTCCAAAACGACGATTTCGCCGTCGGCAAGCTTTCTGGAAAGTGCGGATACAAGTGCGGCACGCTTTGCCTTCTTGTTCATACCCTTTGAAAAGTCACGGCTCTTGGGTGCGAATACTACGCCACCCTTAATCCACTGGGGCGCCCTGATGGAACCCTGACGTGCATTACCGGTACCCTTCTGTCTCCAAGGCTTTCTGCCGCCGCCCCTAACTTCCGTACGGGTTAAGGTGGACTTGGTTCCCTGCCTGTCGTTTGCAAGCCTGGTTACGATTGCCTGGTGAACTAACTCTTCTTTGTATTCAACACCGAAAACCTTTTCGGAAAGTTCTAAAGAACCTGCTTCGGTGCCGTCCATATTGTAAACTTTAATGTTAGGCATACGTTCCCTCCTTATTTAACCGTATCGTTGATGGTAACGATGCTTCCGTCAGGACCGGGAACCGAACCCTTTACAAGGATGCAGTTTCTTTCAACGTCTACCCTGACGATTTCGAGGTTCTGCACGGTTACGTTTTCAACACCGTACTGACCTGCTAAGTGCTTGTTCTTAAATACTCTTGAAGGAGAGCTGTTTGCGCCCATAGAACCGGGTTCCCTGTGCACGGGGCCAACGCCGTGGGTTTCCTTTAAACGGTGCTGGTTCCATCTCTTGATGACACCGGTATAACCGTGACCCTTGGTAACGCCGTGAGCGTCTACTCTGTCGCCTGCTGCAAAGACGTCCGCCTTAACTTCCTTGCCTACTTCGTAAGAAGAAAGGTCGTCGAGCCTGAACTCCTTTAACACCTTGCAGGGCTTAACGCCTGCCTTCTTAAACTGACCGAGCTCGGGCTTGGTTAAAGCCTTTTCGGTAGTTTCGTCAAAACCGAGCTTTAAAGCGGAATATCCGTCTTTATCAACAGTTTTGATTTGTACTACGGGGCAGGGACCTGCCTGCAACACCGTAACGGGGATTACTTTCCCCTCCGCCGTAAACACCTGAGTCATACCCTCTTTACGGCAGATGATTGCTTTATTCATCGATAAAGTTCCTCCTGTTTATATTTTCAGATAACTCGTTCTGCGTTGCGCCGTTTCCGTCGTCGCCGTTCCGTTGGTTATCTATATTGACTTGTTGAATTTTTGCGGTGAAATCTTCACCATATTTAGGGTTGTATCTTTGCGGAGATGCGAGCAAGAGCAGGCGCCTGCGGATTTGGCGACAGGAGTTTACATAGACGTAAATGACTGAGCCAAAACGTAAAGGCAACGAACTATTGCGACGCATATACGCAAAGCGCTTGATTAGAGCTTAATCTTAATATCTACGCCTGCAGGCAAACGAACCGTATCCAACAACTTTGCGT
>CAMAHZ010000102.1 GCA_945834965.1 uncultured Clostridia bacterium
AAAAATCTCAAATATTTAAAAATAAAGTAATAATTTTAATAGATTTTTTCGCTAAATATGAATTTTTTGGCATATTTACGTTATTCGTGTTTAATAAATGGTCTTGCCGTAGCAGTCCGTTGCAACCACGGCAGGGAAATCTACGACTTCAAGTTTTCTCACCGCTTCGGAAAGCAGTTCGGGAAAGGCGATTAATTCGCTCGACTTTATAGATTTTGAGTAGAGCGCGCCTGCGCCGCCTATTGCCGCAAAGTAAACGCAGCAATTCCTTTCAAGCGCTTTGGTTACTTCTTCGCACATTTCTCCCTTACCTATCATACCGCCAAGCCCTAAGTCCAAAAGGGTGGGGGCGTAGGCGTCCATACGGGCGGAAGTGGTGGGGCCGCAGCTGCCGCTTGCATAGCCGGGCTTTGCAGGGCAGGGACCTGCGTAGTAGATTATGGCGTCCTTAATATCAAAGGGCAACTCTTCGCCTGCGGCAATCATCTCTATCAAGCGCTTGTGCGCGCAATCTCTCGCGGTGTATATGTATCCCGAAATAGTAACGCTGTCGCCTGCGTGTAAATCCTTAATCTGTTCTTTAGTCAAAGGTAGTGTAAGCTTTTTCATAATTCCGCCTTCTCGCAACGAATACAATGGCACTGAATATTTACCGCAACGGGTAATCCTGCAATGTGGGTGTACGCCCATTCACAGCTAACCCCCAAAGCAGTGGTCTTACCGTGAAAGCCCTGACAGCCTATTCCTAAGGCGTTCACCTTATCAAGCGCAACCCTTTCAATCTCGGCGATATCCGCCCTTTGATTATGCGTACCGACGTCTCTTGTCAACGCCTTTTTGGCAAGGTAAGCGCAGGTATCAAAACTTCCGCCTATGCCGACGCCGATATAGACGGGGGGGCAGGGTCTTGAACCGGCTTTTTTAACCGTTTCAACTATTGCGTCGATTATACCGTTTACGCCTTGAGACGGCTTAAGCATATACGTTGCGCTCATATTCTCGCTGCCGAATCCCTTAGGCAGGAAGGTTATCTTAACCTTATCGCCCGGGCATATATGCGTATGTAAAGCGGCAGGGGTGTTGTCGCCGGTGTTATTTCTCGTTATGGGGTCGCACACCGACTTGCGGAAGTAACCGTCCTTGTAGGCGCGCCTTATGGCGTCGTTTACAGCGTCTTCCAAAAGCTCGCCCGTCAAGAATACTTCCTGACCGATTTCTAAAATAACGACCGCCATACCCGTATCCTGACAAACGGGCAATCCGTTTTCTTGCGCAACGTTATAGTTGTCTATAAGAGTTTTAAGCGCAAACTTAGCTGCACCTTCGCTTTCATTTTCATACGCCGAGTTCAAAGCGCTTTGGCAGGAAGGGGTAAGGTTGACCCCTGCCTTAAGGGCAAGCGAATAGATAACGTCTGCAATTTGTTTAGTATCTAACTGTCTCATAGCTAAATTTTAATATATTTTTCTGTAAAAGTAAACTCTTTTCGTTTACTTTAAACGCCGCCTTAATGTATAATTATAACGATGGAAGATAATAAAGGTTTTAACTATAAGCGGCTTACGCCGTCTGCAAAAAGCGGCGGACTAATCTTTTCGGTAGCGGTCGTTTTAAACGTGTTCGTGGGCTTAATTGCGTCGATTATCATAGGCGCAAGCAACCTTGCCGGCACCGACGCAGCTAAATATATAAGCTATTTAACTTCGTCCGTTGCACTTGCAATCACGCTTTTATTAGTGCGCTTTCTCTTTAACCAGCCTATGCGCACGCTCTTGCCCGTAAAGTGCCACCCTAAGTATATTATAATAGGGCTTATGCTCGTATTCGGGCTGTTGTTTTCGCTGAATTCATTAAACGATTATCTTATACGGCTGTTCGAGTTTATGGGCTATACCCGCAGGCAAAGCTCGCTGCCCAACGTTACGGGGTGGAATTTGCTCCCTGCAATTTTGGTCATAGCCGTCCTGCCTGCCGTTTTGGAAGAGCTTTTATTCCGCGGTGCAATTTTAAATAATATAGAACAGGAAATAGGCTCGGTCAGGACGGTATTTTTAGTGGGCTTTTTATTCAGCCTGTATCACGGCTCGGTAGAGCAGACTATCTACCAGTTTATCTGCGGCTGTCTGTTCGCCCTGCTTGCGCTTCGCGCTAAGTCGGTAACGCCCGTCGTCGTCATACATTTTATAAACAACGCCTTGATATTAATGCTCTATTCGCTAAACGCGTTGGACGCAAGCGGAAATTTAATACTTTCACAGGTAGGTAAAATTGCAATAACCGTAACTTCGGCGCTCTGCCTTGTAGGTGCGGTGGTATGGCTCGTACTCGATAAAAAGGTCAAGGGTGGAATTATTAAGGGCGAAAGTAAAAGCGTTGCAGGTTTCTTTATCTTTGCGTCGGCAGGAATTGCTATAACCGTCTTAACTTGGATTTTGGGGCTGTTCGTATGATAAAGGTAAATATCGTCTGCATAGGAAAGATTAAAGAGAACTATTTAAGGGCCGCTATAGCAGAATACGCAAAAAGGCTTTCACGCTTTTGCAAGCTTGAAATTAAAGAGCTTGCGGAAGGTAAAAGCTTAAAGGAAGAAGCCCCCGTCGTCCTAAAGGCTTGTTCGGGCTTTAAAATTGCGCTTTGCGTAGAAGGCAAAAAGTATTCAAGCGAACAGCTTGCGTCAACGGTTAAATCGCTGTGCGATAGCGGTAAGGAAATCACCTTTATAATCGGCTCTTCCTGCGGCTTGGACGATAGCGTAAAGGCTCAGGCGGACCTAAAGCTGTCCTTTTCGGATATGACCTTCCCCCATCAGCTTATGAGAGTTATTTTACTTGAGCAGGTCTACAGGGCTTTTATGATTAACGGCGGCAGCGAATACCATAAATAAATTAGCGAATACCATAAATAATTTTTAACTTTCGTCAATCATACCAAAGAGACGAACTTCGTATAATGTCGTATGACTATATACGAAGAAGTACAGGAAGTTTTTTCTTTTTACAAAAGCAAAAGGTGCGTAATAGGCTATTCCTGTCAAGGCAGGGAAATATACGCCTTTCACGTCGGCAAGGACTACGGCAGGCAATTTATAGCCGTCTGCGGAACGCACGCAAGGGAATGGATTTGCGCAAGGCTCGCCATAAAGTTTATAAAACAAAGGGTGGCGGTGGGCGGTTGGATAATACCCCTGTTAAACCCCGACGGCGCAATAATCTCTCAAACGCAAAAACCCCTTTGGAAGGCGAACTACAGGGGCGTGGATTTAAACTGTAATTTCGACGCGGACTGGGGCGCAGGCGTACTCAATACCACCGTAAGGGGTGCGGAAAACTGCATAGGCGATTACCCGTTGTCCGAACCCGAATCTTCCGCTTTGGCGCGTTTTACCAAACAGGTTGCGCCCTTCGTCACCCTAAGCTTTCACACGAAAGGGGGCGAAATCTACTTTGAGTACGGCGGCGTAGGCGATAAAACGGGGGCAAATATCATCTCTGCCTATACGGGCTATCACCCCAAAATGCTTAAGGGCAGCGCAGGGGGATATAAGGACTGGTGCATAAAAAAACTGTCTATCCCTGCCTATACGATTGAGTGCGGAAGCGACGGCTTAACCCACCCCGTGACCAAGCTAAAGGATATAAACGAGTGCTTTGGGTTGCTTACGTATTTTTTTGATAATTATTCCCCGACTTCGGGCGGTTTAAAAAAGATATAATTAAGTAAAGTATTATTAAGGTTGCTTATGAAAAACAAATATATGAAGGCGGCGTTGAAGTGTGCTAAAAAGGCGTTTGACGAAGGGGAAGTCCCCATCGGCGCAGTCGTCGTTTTAGACGGCAAAGTAATCTCACGCGGGCACAACCGCCGCACAAAAAGGCAGATAGCAACGGCGCACGCAGAGATAGAAGCGATTGAAAAGGCGTGCAAAAAGCTTAACAGCTGGCGCATACCCGACTGCGAGCTGTACGTCACCTTAGAGCCCTGCCCTATGTGTATGGGCGCGGTTTTAAACGCAAGGATAAAGAAGGTGTACTTCGGGGCAAAAGAAGATAAAGGCCGCTCTTTAACGGCGCAGATTGCAGGCGCAAACCTACTTAATCACACCGTAGAAGTCGAAGGCGGCGTAATGGAAGAAGAGTGCAGACAAATCCTTTCGGACTTCTTTTCGTCAATGCGCATACGTGAAAAGGCAAAGACTGCACAAAGCGGTGCAATGCAGGGCGATAACGAGTAATTTTAAGCCCACAAAGTTTTCAATTTAAAAGTTACAAATTAACATTTTAAATGAAAATTTTTATTGTTATACAGTCGTTTGACAATAAGTTTACAAAAAAGTACAATTAATATGTAAATTTTGGTTATAGACAAGGCGTTTATAACTTTGGCGTATCGGCGGTAAAGCCGAAAGGCGCAAAAAAATGAGCATACCTGCAAGATATAAAGCAGGTTGGTTTGGTTTTAATACGGAAGACAACCCGTGAAAATAAAATTATATCGGAGGAAGCAACCCCAATGATTAACCACGGCAACGAAATCAAAATTTTTTCTGGCAACTCAAACAGACCTTTGGCAGAAAAGATTGCCGCTCAGCTCAACACCACCCTTGGCGAAATGGAAGTAACCCACTTTTCCGACGGTGAAATTTACGTTCGTTACGACGAAACCGTTCGTGGCAAGGACGTGTTCTTAGTCCAGTCCACAAGCTATCCCGTCAATACGAACTTGATGGAATTGCTCATTATGATTGACGCCGCAAAGCGTGCAAGCGCAGGCAGAATTACGGCGGTTATTCCCTACTTCGGCTATGCCCGTCAGGACAGGAAAGCCCGTTCGAGAGAGCCTATCACCGCAAAGCTCGTTGCAAATCTTTTAACGAGTGCAGGCGCAGACAGAATTTTAACTATGGACTTACATTGCTTGC
>CAMAHZ010000103.1 GCA_945834965.1 uncultured Clostridia bacterium
GGAGACGGATTTATCGTCCCCGCTTTTACTTTGCGTTCTCTTCATATAAGCGTCGCATTTCGGCGTTGCAGTCCCAAAACCCCAACCGAGTCATTGCGAGAAGCATTAGCGACAAAGCAATCCCAACGGGTAAGTTGTTACTGCTTCTAATAATTATTACCAAATTAATAATAAGGGCGGAATTGTGTAAACAGTCCGCCCTTTAATCTATGAGATTGCCACGGCGTTCCCTTCGGTCACTTCTCGCAATGACGGGTAAAAAACAACCGCCCGTTGCCGAAATTCAGCAACGGGCGGTTGGCTTATAATCTATACCATATTAATATATATGTTTGACCTGTGTTGAGTAGGTCAAGCGATTAGGCATTTAAGACACAAAGTCAAGGGGAACCCTTGGTTGACCAACTCATCACAAGTCAAGCGATTAGGCATTTAAGATACAAAGTCAAGGCTACGCCTTGTTGTGTTTCTTTTGCAAGTACTCGTGCATAGCTAAGGCAACGCGCTTGGACTGTTCAGAAGCTTCGACAACGGTCTTAGCGCCCTTAACTACGTCGCCGGACGCAAACACGCCTTCACGGGTAGTCTCGCCGTTCTCGCCGATTTTAGCAAGTCCCCTTTCGTTGGTTTCAAGCCCTTCGGTCTGGCTTAAAATCAAGTTAGAAGGTCTCTGCGAAATACAAATCATAACGCTGTCTGCCTTCATAAGGGTAGGCGTATCGGAGACGGATACCAGCCTGTGTTCCTCGTCGCAGACGGTATCTGCAAACATAACGCCCTCGTCGGTAATTTCAACGGGCTGTTTATTGTACACGAACTCTGCGCCTTCGTACTCTGCGTATTCTTTCTCTTCTTCGCTTGCCGAATAGTTGTCCGAACGCACGGTAATTTTAACGTCCTTAACGCCCATTCTTAGCGCCGTTCTCGCAACGTCCATTGCTACGTTGCCTGCGCCGATAATAATCATACTGTCGCCCAGCTGACCGCGGTACGCTTCGGGTTTTTCCAAAAAGTGTACGCCGTAGTGAACGTGCCCGAGCGTTTCGCCCTTGATGTTGAGCGAGATGGGCCAGGTTACGCCCGTGCCGATTGAAATGGCTTCAAATCCGTCGCGGAACAGCTCTTCGATGCCGAACGCCTTACCGATGGTTATGTTGAACTTAATCTTAATACCCATACGCAGCATAAGCGTCTTATATCTGTCTATGATTGACTTGGGCAACCTGAATTCGGGAATACCGAAACGAAGTACGCCGCCTATGTCGGACTTGCTTTCAAATACGGTTACGTCGTAACCTAATTGCGCCATTTTAATGGAAATGGTTATGCCTGCAGGGCCCGACCCCACGACTGCAACCTTAATTCCGTTAGAAGGCGCTTTAGTCAGCTCTAAGCTGTCCAAATATCTCTCGGAGATAAAGTTCTCGATTGTAGAAATTTCAACGGGCGCGCCCTTGAGTCCGCGTACGCAGTGCCCCTGACATTGATTGCCGTGGTTGCATACGATTGAGCAGACGACCGAAAGGGGGTTGTTGTCAAAGAGCATTCTTCCCGCTTCGTCAATGTCGCCCTTTAAAAAGGTCTGAATAAAATCAGGAATAGGCGTATTGATAGGGCAACCCGTTCTGCATAAAGGCTTTTTGCAGTTAAGGCAGCGTTTTGCTTCAGCTATAACGTTATGAGCCATAATAAAATTTTCTCCCTTATTTCACTAATCAGAATTTAAACTTCGGCGAGTGCCGCCTTTATCTTTTCAATCATTTCGGCGTACTCAGCGTCTGTTAAATAGGTCTTAGCGGGGTTCATAGTAAACGTGCCGCCCCATTCGTCGCCGCCGGCGTACTTAGGGCAAAGATGCACGTGCAGGTGGCAACCCGTATCGCCGTACATACCGTAGTTGAGCTTGTCGGGGTGGAATACCTTGTGGATAGCCTTAGCCGCCTTGTTTACGTCTGCAAAAAAGGCGTTTCTCTCTTCGTCGGAGATGTTGACGATTTCGCTTACGTGGTCCTTATAAGCAACTATGCACCTGCCGATTTTTGACTGCTCTTTAAAGAGAATGAGCGAAGAGACGTTCAAGTCGCAAATAAAAATGCCGAACTTTTCCAAAAGCTCGCCGCGCATGCAATAGCCGCAATTAGTATCTTTCATAAACTATGAACCTACCTTATTTATAATTAACGTTATAATTATATCACGCAAGTTTCAGTTTTTCAATAGCAAAAACAAATTTTTATGTGCTAAGGGGCACAAAATAACGGCGAAAAAGGCATAAAAAACCAAATTTATATTTTTTTCAATTTTTAGTTGTATCGTGTTGATTTTTGCTTTTCATTGTGATAAAATTCTATACAATGTGAAAATGTTTCTTATTTTGAGTGATGTTTTCAAAAAATAAACTTAAGAGGGGTTAAAAATGGAATTGCTTTTAATCATTGCAGGTGCGGCAGTCATACTCGCCGTTGCTTGCGCCGCACTTAACTTCTTCGTTACCAAGAAGTTGGGTGAAGGTACTGAAAGAATGCAGGAAATCGCCGCCGCAATCCGCGTAGGCGCAAATGCGTTCATTAAGTACGAGTATAAAATCGTTGCCATGATAGGTTCTGTCGTAGCGGTGATTTTAATTGCTTTCGTCAGCTGGCAGACGGGTATTGCCTTTATTATCGGCGCACTCGTTTCCGCAGCCGCAGGTTTCGTAGGTATGAAGATAGCTACTTACGCAAACGTAAGGGTTACCAACGCCGCAAACGAAACGAGAGACACGGGTAAGACGTTGAAGGTTGCCTTCCGCGGCGGCTCGGTTATGGGCTTATGCGTTGCAGGCTTTGCACTCTTCGGCGCACTCGTAGTGTTCCTTATCTTCGGTATCGGCTGCCACCAGATTAACGACGTTCTCGGCACGACCACGCCTATCTGGACCAACTGGACGGGGCTTGACGCAGGTTTAACCATGACGCTTTCGGGCTACGCTCTCGGCTGCTCGATTATCGCGCTTTTCAACCGTGTAGGCGGCGGTATCTATACTAAAGCCGCAGATATGGGCGCAGACCTTGTTGGTAAGACCGAAGCTCACATTCCCGAAGACGACCCCAGAAACCCTGCAACCATCGCAGATAACGTTGGCGACAACGTAGGCGACGTAGCAGGCTTAGGCAGCGACCTTTTGGAATCTTTCGTAGGCGCAATGCTCTCGGGCGTAATCTTAGGCTGTGAAATCTTTGCGCACAATATGGGCGCAGCTATTTCCGAAGCATTGCTTAAAACCATGCTCTTATTCCCCATGGTATTTGCAGGTATCGGTCTTTTGGGCTGCGTAGTAGGTATTTTCTACTTATTGTTAGTGCCTTTAAAGAAAAACACCAACGTACATATGCAACTCAACATTGCAACCTGGATTTCCGCAGGTATATCGGTAGTAGGCTGTTTCCTGTTAAGTTTCTTTATGTTCCAAGGTCACGACGCGGCTGTGCTTGAAAACGTGCTTAAGTTCAAAGCCGGCAACCTTTCCCCTTGGATAGCGGCAGTTTTAGGTATTGCGGCAGGTATAATAATCGGTATCATTTCCGAATACTACACCAGCTACGACTACAAGCCCACTAAAGATATTTCCAAGTCGGCAAAAGAAGGACCTGCACTCACCATTACCGAAGGTATGGCAACGGGTATGATAAGCTGTATGCTCCCCGTAATCGTTCTCGGCGTAGCAATCTTCGGCGCATATTTGGTAGCAGGCTTATACGGCGTATCCTGTGCGGCAATCGGTATGCTTTCATTCGTTGCGGCAACGGTATCCGTCGATACTTACGGACCTATTTCCGACAACGCAGGCGGCATTGCAGAAATGTCCTTCCTTGACCCTGAAGTTCGTGAAATTACCGACCAGCTCGACGCAGTCGGCAACACCACGGCGGCAATCGGCAAGGGCTTTGCAATCGGCTCGGCAGCGTTTGCAACCATCTCGCTTCTCTGCTCTTATCTGTACGCTTTCGGCGGCGTAGATATTATGGGTCAGGTATTGCTTAATATTGCTCAGCCCCTTACGCTCGTAGGCGCAATCGTCGGTGCGGCAATTCCCTTCATGTTCTCGGGTATGCTCATCAAGGCAGTTGCAAAGGCTGCAAGAAACATGGTTGAAGAAGTGCGCAGACAGTTCAACGAAATCCCCGGCATTTTGGAAGGCACCGCTAAGCCCGACTATGAAACCTGCATTCAGATTTCTTCTAAGGGCTCAATCAAGCAGATGACCGTTCCCTGCCTTATCGCAATCATCATTCCCGTTGCAGGCGGCTTTATCTTCGGACCCGAATTCGTCGGCGGTCTGTTGGTAGGCGCAATCATTGCGGCAATAATGCTTGCAATCTACACGGGTAACTCCGGCGGCGCTTGGGACAACGCTAAGAAGTACATTGAGTGCGGCGGCGTTGAAGGCGTTAAGAAGGGTGAAGAAGGCTACGACGCAGTTCACGACGCAGCAGTAGTCGGCGACACCGTTGGCGACCCCTTAAAGGATACCGTAGGACCTTCCCTTGATATTCTCATCAAGATTATGTCCACCATCTCGCTCGTAATCGTCGTTCTCTTCAAGGAATACAACCTGTTCTCATTGCTCGGTCTTTAATCCTTGAAAAACGCAAAACACAAGATTTAATCAAAAATTAATAATGCGGTCTGCGAATTTCACTTCGCAGACCGCATTTTCACAAAAAACTCATTATTCTGTTTTGACAATTTAACATTTGCATAATATAATGGGTATGTATAGACAAAACCACCCCCATATCTAATTGTTCTAAGCGAAAAATTC
>CAMAHZ010000104.1 GCA_945834965.1 uncultured Clostridia bacterium
TAATAAGGAATCACGTCCCTAATATTCGCCATACCCGTTACGTAGATTAAAAGCCTTTCAAAGCCCATACCGAAACCGGAGTGAGTGCAACCGCCGAAACGACGAAGATTGCAGTACCAGTACATTGAATCGGAAGAGATATTAAGCTCTTTCATACGAGCCATAAGCTTGTCGTAGCGGGTCTCCCTTTGGCTGCCGCCCATAAGCTCGCCTGCGTTGGGAACTAAAAGGTCAACCGCACCGACCGTCTTTCCGTCGTCGTTCTGGTACATATAGAAAGCCTTAAATTCCTTAGGCCAATCGTAGACGAATACGGGTGCGTTAAACTTCTTTTCGGTGAGATACTTCTCGTGCTCTCTTGCAAGGTCGGAATCGTAATCGGGCTTAAACTCGAAGTTTTCACTCTTGTCCGCTTCCTTTAAAATGGTTATAGCGTCGTGGAAAGATAGACGGACGATTTGAGATTCGATAAGCTGTTGCATACGCTGACGCAGGGGAAGTGAGTTGAACTTTTCCAAAAACTCTAATTCCTTATCACACTTAGCTAAAATAGTGGTGAGAATATTCTTTAGGAAATCTTCTTCCACGTCCATAAGTTTATGCAAGTCGCAAAACGCCATTTCGGGCTCTATCATCCAGAACTCGGACGCATGCGTTTTCGTGTTGGAATCTTCCGCCCTGAAAGTAGGGCCGAACGTATAGATATTAGAGAACGCCATTGCAAACGTTTCGCCCTCTAACTGACCGGTCACCGCCAAAGACGCGTGGCGAGAGAAAAAGTCGTTTGAATAGTCCTTTTCCTTGTTGTTCAAAGGGTCGTAGGTCGTAACGGTGAAAGTGTTGCCCGCACCTTCTGCGTCGTTTGCGGTGAGCAAGGGGGTATGCACGTAGATAAAGTCACGGGATTGAAAATATTCGTGAATTGCCATCGACGCAATACTTCTTATGCGGAAAACCGCCTGAAAAACTCTCGTGCGGGGGCGAAGATACGCCTGCTCGCGCAAGAACTCAAGCGTGTGGCGCTTGGGCTGAATGGGGAAGTCGTCGTCGCAAGTGCCGAGCACGGTCACCTGAGAAAGCTCGATATCGACGGAATCGTTTCTCTCGTTTAAAACGACCTTGCCTGTAACCTTAAGGCAAGCGCCTACCTTTACGTCCGCCGTGTCCACCTTGCCGATTTCGTACACGAGCTGAACGGGATTAAATACCGTACCGTCGTAAAAGTCTATAAAGCCGATACTCTTTTGCTGTCTGTGATTTCTTACCCAACCGTTGAGCTCTACTTCCCTGCCGACGAGCGACTGCTTGTCCGTCAATAACTGTCTGATGTTCATTTTATTTTCACCCGTTATAAATTTAATATCGGCACGGACTACTGCACGTAATCCGTACCGATTGATATTTTAACACGCAAAACGCCCAAAATCAAGTAAAAATAAAAATTACTCGACGGCTATTACGTAATCGTATATAGGTTGGTTGGTCTGAACGACGCTAATCTCTAAGAAAGGATAATCGGAATTTATAAGCCCTTGCATCTGCTCGGTCGTGGTATCTTGGCAATCTGCACCGCAGAAGAGAGTTATAACGCATTTATCTTCCATATCCAAATGCGAAAGCGCGTCCTTGAAAGCCGTTAGCAAATCGTCGTTTGCGGCGGCAACCTTTCCGTCCACTATGACCATAGTCTGCGACTTTTTTATTTCTACGCCGTCACACTTAGCGTCGCGCACGGCGTGGGTTATCTCGGCAGAGATTACCGAAGATATCGCCGCCTGCATATCGGAAAGCGTTACGGAAATATCTTCTTCGTTGTTGTAGATTGACAGCGCACTGTAGCCCTGTGCAACCGTCTTTGTA
The DNA here is from genome assembly GCA_945834965.1 of uncultured Clostridia bacterium. GTDB lineage: Bacteria > Bacillota > Clostridia > Christensenellales > Borkfalkiaceae > Coproplasma. The sequence goes on from CAMAHZ010000104.1 coordinate 1,861, forward strand.
GGCAAAACGTGAACGTTGCCCTTATAAAGCTCCGCCGCCTGATTTGCCGCCATAAAAACGTTTGAGTTGTTGGGTAAGACGATTACGTCTTTTGCGTTGACCTGCTCGAACGCCTTTAAAAAGTCGGAGACGGACGGGTTCATACCCTGACCGCCGCTTACGACGCAGTCCGCACCCATATCGTAGAACAAATCTTTAAAGCCGCCTTCGTCCGCAACGGCAACGAGAGCAACGCCCAACTTCTCTTTTTCGGGTTTAGCTAAAGCCGAGCCGACTTCTACGAGCTGAGAGTGTTGGTAGGACATATTTTCAATTTTAATCGAAATAAACTCGCCGTACTGCTGAGCGATATTTAAAACGTCGCCGGGCGTTTGAACGTGAACGTGAACCTTGACGATATCGCCGTCCCTTAAAGCCACTATCGACTCGCCGCCTATACTTTCCAACCTTGCAATAAGCTCTTCGGTAGAAAAGTTTTGCTTGCCGGCTGACAGCGAGATTAAAAATTCAGTACAATAGCCGAATTCACCGTCTTTAGTTGCGGCTATTTCCGCCATATTAGCGGGTGTAAACAGCTCTTCAAACGCCGAGCCGTAATCGCTGTCGCCCGTAAAATAGTTTAAATAACCCTGAAATATGCACAAAAGACCTGCACCGCCCGAATCGACTACCCCTGCGTCCTTAAGCACTTCAAGCTGAAAGGGCGTGTTCTTTACGGCTGAAAGACAGCACGTTTCCACCCTTTTAAACAACTGCGGCAGGGAATCTATTTTGCCCTTGCAGTCTGCGGCGCACTCGCTGCACGCTCTGAATACGGTGAGCATAGTTCCTTCAACGGGTTTAACTACCGCCTTATAGCTCTTTTCCACGCCGCAGCCAAACGCACGGATAACGTCGTCCGCGGCGGCGCTTTCACAGCCTTCCAAGCCCTGAGAAATGCCCTTGAAAATTTGGGAAAGTATAACGCCCGAATTGCCCCTTGCACCGAGCAGCGCGCCCTTTGCAAATACGCTTGCCGCGTCGCCTACGGTTCTTGCGCCGTTTTCTTTAAGCAATTTAAGCCCCGACTCGTACGTCATACGCATATTCTTGCCCGTGTCGCCGTCGGGTACGGGGAATACGTTTAATCTGTTTACTTCTTCTTCCTTTGCACAAAGAGCGGTAAAGCCTGCGGTGAGCATAGCCGTAAATTCCGCCCCATCCATTTTATTGACAAGACTTTGCATTTTCTCTCTCGTAATATAGAATTATTAAACTTCCTTTTCGTTACCCCTACAGTAAATAGCGATAGTTCCGGGTCCTACGGATGCGCCGATAATCGGTCCTATATAATTTACGTACACTTCCTTTACGCCAAGCTCGCTCTCAATCCTGTTTTTAAGATACTCCGCATCCTTCTCACAGTCTGCGTGAACTACTGCTACCGTCTGATTTTCGTGGGCAACTATGCTCGGCTTAGCCATATTGAAGATTTCGTCAATGGAGTTCTTTCTGCCCTTGACCTTTTTAACGGCTAAGTTTTCGCCCTGACGGTTGGAAATTAATATGGGCTTTACGCCGAAAAGGTTGCCAAAGAACGCCGCCGAAGCCTTGACCCTGCCTGCACGCTTTAAATAGGTTAAATCGTCTACAGCCGCAAACTGCAAATATTTGAGCTTGTTGGTTTCGATATACTGCGCAACTTCTTCAGCGGTTTTACCTTCTTCACGCATTTTAGCCGCGTCCATTGCCATAAGCCCTTCGCCTAAACAGCTGTTTAGACTATCTATAACGTAAATTTTATTGTCGGGATATTTTTCTGCAAGCTCGTCGGCAACGACTTTGCCCGTATTTACCGAGCCCGAAAGAGCCGACGAACAGCCGATATAGATAACGTCCTTACCTTCTTCCATATACTTGGTAAAAGCCGTATTAAAGTTCTGTACGGGTACTTGGTTGGTGGTAACTCTCGTGCCGCCCCTCATAATATTGTAAAGCTCTGCAGGGGTGTATATATCCCAATCGAGCGACGCAGGCAATTCCTTTCCGTCGTACACGATGTTCATCTGCACGTAGTCGATACCCAACTTTTCCCTGACGTCCTTGCCTAAATCCGAACAAGAGTCGGTTAAAATAACGTAATCTTTCATAGCGATTAATCCCCTTGATTGTCAGATATTTTTATTACAAACATTATATTATCATTTTCGACAAATATTTTCAAGTTTTAACTTGGCTTTTTATGTAAAAGTTTTGTGAAAACGCCGTTAAAACGACCGTTGTGGTTTTTGTTATTTTATAACGAATTATGTGTATAGAATAAAAATTAACTTCGGTTTAATAAATATGCAAAAATACGTTGCCAAGTCTACTATGCGTATACTATAATAAAAGCGAATATGAGTACTTTTGCTTTGGTCGTTTTAATTACTACGGTTGCAGGCGTAGTAGGCACGGGGCTTGGCGGACTTATCGGCGCGCTCGTGCGTAAAAATTCGGAAAAGATGGTAAGCCTTCTTCTTAGCTTTGCCGCAGGCGTTATGCTGTGCGTAGTTTGCCTTGACTTGGTTTTAGACGCTATCGAGCAGGGTCGAACCGCAACGGGTGATATACCTGCCTGGCACGTTTTAATCGTTATAGCAATGATTATAGTCGGGTACGGTATGGTATACGCCCTTAATCATTATATAGACAGGCGCACCAACAAACAGGTTAAGCACATAGACGAAACCCACCCCAAGACGGCGGACCAGCTCTCCGAGCTTATCCACAGCGACCACCTTGAAGTGCATAA
>CAMAHZ010000105.1 GCA_945834965.1 uncultured Clostridia bacterium
GTATCTTCTATTGATTGCGTATACAACGCTGAAACGGGTAAGTACGACTTTACGATAATCTATACGGACGAAACTCAAGCCACAATTTCCGTAGATGCGCCCACCCCAACCGTATCTTATTTTGAAGTATACAAAACCGAACAAATTAGTCGGATAAAAAAAGAGTGGGAACAGCTTATTTTAAGCCGCCCCAACTACGAAAAAGATTTCACCGCAACCTATAACGAAATTTTAAATAATATCGCAAACGCCGAGTACTTTGGCAAGGTCGACGAACAGCTTGCAAAATTTGCCGATATAAGAGAAGTTAATTACGTCTCCGACGAACAGAGTCTGCTTGCGGCGGCAGCACAGGGCGGAATTGTAACTCTCATAAAAGATATCGCCGTGGAAAGCGTAATTTCAGTTGACAGCGATTTAACCTTAAATCTCGGTGAGTACACCCTAATTAATAATTATCAAACCGGTCGAGTATTTTCAGTCAACGGCGTATCCCGTCTTACGGTCAACGCAACTACGGGCGGAATGGCAATACCCGAAAGCAACGCGTCGTCTTGGGGCTTTTTCAAGCTTTCAAACACTTCTACGCTCATTCTTAACGGCGGCAGTTACGTCGGAAATACCGATAACGGCGCATTTATCCGTCCCGACAACGGCGAAGAGACGGAAACCGAATTAATAGGCGCAACCGTCGAATTAAACGACGTAATCTCCGAAACCAACTACCGCTTTATTGCCTCCGGCAACGTGACCTTTGCGAGCGTTACGGTAAACGGCGGCGAGTTTACTCAAAACAACGACGGGCTTACCGCACCCGGCGGAACCATTCCTGCGTTCTATCTCTGTTTTGCGTACAGCACGTTCAACGGCGTAAAGATAACCAGCGACATAGGCTGTTGTATAGAAGTCTGCGGATTCAACGCCACGCTTAAGGGCGATAACGAGTTTACGGTAAAACTGCAGAATTCAATTCAGTCCTGGAACTGCACGGCGGTAGCGGTAGATAACTACGGCGTTGCGGATATTTACGGCGGCAATTACGTAAGCGAAAACGGCTACGGTGCGTACATATTCTCGTCCAACGGCGTTTTAAACATCTACGGCGGCACGTTCACGGGCGGCAAAGCGGCGTTAAGGGTGGATAAAAATTCGTACCCCGACGATTATCCTGAAACGCCCACGATAAACGTTTATGGCGGTGTATTCAACGGCGAAATTACTAAGGGTGCGGATACCGAAGTGAATATCACGGGCGGAAGCTTCTCTAAAGATGTTAGCTCGCTTCTCAACGCTGAAAAATTTAAGGCGGATTTAAATGCGGAAAGCGGATACTACGTCGTGGAAGAGAAAACCGAATAAGGGGTAGGCGTTATCATAACATTGCTATTATTATAAAAGGATTTTTTTCGGGCGGCTGCTACCAGCCGCCCTATATTTTCGCCTTGCTAAGACTGCGAATAAACGACAAAATTTATATTCTTTTTTTAAATCGCATATTGACTAACCGCCCTTGATGGTATATAATTACAGTGCGTACTTGGTGGTATATAATTACAGTAAGTAAATGCAATAATATTATGATATTATCGGAGGAGATAAATGGGCTACAAGACGAGAGAATGGCGCAATTCAATGCGCGTAACCGTTGACTACAACAATATGATGGCAAAGTTCCTTGGCGAAAAGGGCATTAAGGATTCTCAGCTTAAAGATATTAAGGGTAAGGCTGAACAGGCGTTTAACTACGTTGCCGAGAACCGCGGCAGGGACGATTTGTATATGGGCTGGACGGAGCTTCCCTACAATCAGGACGAAATCGTTGCAGACATTCTTGCCACCGCAAAAGAAGTAAGGAAGAAGTTCAAGTACTTCGTAGTACTCGGTATCGGCGGTAGTGCGCTCGGCCCTATAATGGTGTATAACGCACTCTGCCACTTGCACTATAACGAGCTTCCTGCTTCAAAGCGCAAGGGCCCTAAGTTCTACGTAGAAGACAACGTAGACCCCGTTAGAATGGCGGCACTTCTTGATATTATCGAACCCGACAAGACCTGCTTTAACGTTATATCCAAGTCAGGCGCAACCAGCGAGACGATGACGCAGTATCTCATCATTGCCGATATATTGAAAAACGCAGGCGTAAATATTGCCGACAACGTAATATTCACGACCGACGCGGCAAGGGGCAACTTAATCAAGATTGATAAGGCGCTTGGCGGCAACGTTAAAAAGTACGTCCTTCCCGACGGCGTAGGCGGCAGATTCTCCGAGCTTTGCCCCGTAGGTTTACTTCCTGCGGCAGTATTAGGTATCGATATCAAGGGTCTTTTGGCAGGTGCGGCTTATATGGACAGCCTTTGCTCTAAGCCTTCAATCAGCAAAAACCCCGCTTTGGCAACCGCCGCTTTGCAGTACATAACTATGAACGAAGGCAAGAATATTCACGTATTAATGCCTTATTCGGATAACTTAAAGCTTATGGCAGACTGGTATTGCCAGCTCTGGGCAGAGAGCTTGGGTAAGGCAAAGGACTACGACGGCAACTTAGTAAACGCAGGTTCGACCCCCGTCAAGAGTTTAGGCGTAACCGACCAGCACTCGCAGGTTCAGCTGTATATCGAAGGTCCTTACGATAAGGTTATAACCTTCATTTCCGTAGCTAAGTACGGCTGTGAAATGCCCATTCCCCACGGCTGCGAAGATATCCCCGACGTTGGCTTCCTTGGCGGACACACTATGCAGGAACTCATTCAGGCAGAGAACAAGGCGACCGCTTACGCACTTATGAAGGCAGGCAGAATGAACTATACGATTACCTTGCCCGAAGTAAACGCATTCACTTTAGGTCAGCTTATGTTCCTGTTTGAAATGCAGACGGCGTACGCAGGCGCAATGCTCAACATCAACACCTTCAACCAGCCCGGCGTAGAAAACGGCAAGATTGCAACCTTTGCGCTTCTCGGCAAAAAGGGTTACGAAGGTCCTAAGGCAGAGATGGACGCCGCACCCGAACTCGACGATAAGTATATCGTATAATCAAGTTTTAATAAAATAAAAGGATAAGGGGCGGCTATAAGCCGCCCTGAATTTATAATATTATGGACATTTGGCAAATTGCTTTGATAGTCTTGGGCTGTTTAATCGTAATCGCAGTACTTTTAGGTATTGCGTTAAGCGCAATGCTCAACGGAATGGTGTTCACCCGTCAGGATAAAAATCCTGCGTTTAAGTACTTTACCGCAGACGACTTTAATTTAAAGACGGAAGATATAGACGTAACCTACAAGGGCGAAAAGCTATACGCAAAAATCTATACGGTAAAGCCCGTGGAAGAGTGCGAAAAGGTGGTTATCTTCCAGCACGGCTTCGGCGCAGGTTCGTCAAGCTATACTACCGAGATTGCTTCCTTAGCCAAGCTCGGCTATGCGGTAGTTGCGGCGGACGCCTACGGCTGTAATAATTCCGTCGGCAAAAACGTGGGCGGCTTTTACGTCGGTACGGAAGTCGTAATCGCCACATATATAGGGGTCAAACGCGACGAAAGGTTAAAGGGTAAAAAGATTGTGCTTATAGGTCACAGCTGGGGTGCGTACTCTGTGTGCTGTGCGGCAAGCAAGGTCAAGGCGGACGGCGTCGTCGCCCTTTCAGGCTTTAACGCCCCTGCCGAGTGCATATGCGACCAGCTTAAATTAATCTCGCCTATGGGCAAGCTTTTAGCGCCCGTACTTCATCCGTTCTTCTTTTTATTAAATGCGTTCCGCTCTGTAAACGGCAATACTCACGCCGCAAAAGCGTTAAAAAAGAGCGGAGTTAAAACCCTTTTAATTCACGGCGAAAGGGATAGGACGGTGCCTAAAAAGCACAGTGCTTTAGCTAAAGCTCAGGGGGATAACGTGACCAAGCTTTTGCTTGCCGATAAAAAGCACAATCCCTATAACACGGTTGCGGCGGAAGAGTGCCTTTCAAAGCTTATATCTTTCAGCGGCGACGGCGAAGAGTTTTATAAGAATTTCGACTGGGCAAAGGCGACGGAAGAGGATGATAAAATAATGTCAAATATTGACAGCTTTATAAAAGAGTTATAAATAACTTGATTTTTTCGGGGGAATACGTATAATAATTGTACGGAGTTCTCCCTTTTTATTTATGGGGCAGTTTCAGTTTCGATTGCGGCGGGGGGACGAAGTAAGCATACCAAAGGCTCGGCTTTGTAAAAACGGAAACTTAAATTTAAATGCAGAATCTTCTGATTCCAAAGTAATGGCTTTCCCTGCTCGTCAGGCAAGCCTTGCTTGCGCAGCTTAAACTATTAGCTGTCCGTCGCACCGACTTTTCCGTTGGGTCGTGTTGCGGCGCTATCTAAAACGGAAAACTCTTTAAAAATCTAACTGCGTTTTTAAAGAAGACTTAGCGGTTTGACCGCGCTCTATAGCCCGTTTATCGGCGATAGGCGTGGGAATTAATAAAAGGTAAACTAAGTATGTAGAAAGCTCGTTGAATCGCCGTAAGACCGGGGTGCAAGTCCCCGCTGCTCCACCACGTCGCAACACTGCGCGGTGTGCGAGCGGTTGCATTTATGCAACCGCTACGCCTTTAACGCAGGTTGCTCCTTTTCCCAAAAATCTTTTGCTA
>CAMAHZ010000106.1 GCA_945834965.1 uncultured Clostridia bacterium
TTTTTTAATTAACCGCCTATTATATGCCGACTATTGCACTTTTAAACACTTCGCAGACGCTGTCTACGGGGATAAAGTGAACGTTGTCCTTTACGACTTGCGGCACTTCTTCCAAGTCCTTTACGTTGTCCTTGGGGATAATAACGTCCTTTACGCCGATACGGTACGCCGCAAGCGATTTTTCCTTTAAGCCGCCTATGGGGAGCACGCTTCCGCGAAGGGTTATTTCGCCCGTCATTGCAACGTCCTTGCGCACGGGCTTTTGGGTAAACGCCGATAAAATTGCCGTAGCCATAGTGATACCCGCACTCGGTCCGTCCTTGGGGGTTGCGCCTTCGGGTACGTGAACGTGAATGTCGGTATTTTCAAACTGCTCTGCATTCAAGCCGTACTCTTCGGCGTTAGAGCGGATATAGCTGATTGCCGCCCTTGCACTCTCCTTCATAACGTCGCCGAGCTTACCCGTTAAAAGTATCTCGCCCTTGCCGTGCATTGCGGAAACTTCTATCGATAAGGTCGTGCCGCCGACAGCCGTCCAGGCAAGCCCCGTAGCCGCGCCCACCCTGTCGTCTTTAGGCAGTTCGTCGCCGCGCTCGAAACGGGCAGCGCCTAAAATATCGTGTAAATCTTTGCTGTCCACCGTGCGAGTGAAGTCTTCGCCCTTTGCCTTTTTAACGGCGAGCTTGCGGCAAACTGCGTCAATCTGTCTTTCTAAATTTCTTACGCCGGCTTCACGAGTGTAGCCGTCTGCAATGGCGTCTATCGCTCTATCGGTAAAGGTTATATTGTTTTCGTCCAAGCCGTTGGACTTGAGCTTTTTAGGAACTAAATAACGCTTTGCAATCTCCCTTTTTTCTTCTAAGGTGTAGCCTGAAATTTCGATAATTTCCATTCTGTCTCTCAAGGGTTCGGGAATGGCGGATAAATCGTTTGCGGTAGTTATGAACAGCACCTTTGATAAATCGTAAGGAAGCTCTAAATACCTATCCCTGAAGGTTGCGTTCTGGGCGGGGTCAAGCGCTTCTAACAATGCGCTGGAAGGGTCGCCCCTGAATTTATCGGTTGAGAGCTTGTCTATCTCGTCCAAAAGGAATACGGGATTAATCGAACCTGCGTTCTTTATTGCAGTTATTATTCTGCCCGGCATTGCGCCCACGTAGGTCTTTCTGTGACCACGAATTTCCGATTCGTCGGTTACGCCGCCAAGGCTCATTCTTACGAAGTTGCGCCCAAGCGCACGGGCAACCGAAGTTGCAATCGACGTCTTGCCCACGCCCGGAGGACCGACGAAGCACAAAATGGGCGCGTTCATACCGCCCGTGAGCTTTAACACGGCAAGATATTCGGTTATTCTCTCCTTAATTTTTTCAAGCCCGTAGTGGTCGGCGTTTAAAATTTCAACGGCATCTTCTAACCTTTCGGTATCTTCGGTGGTCTTAACCCACTCTAAATCTAATATCCAGTCGAGATAATTTCTGATTACGTTGTAGTCGGGGGACGACGACTGCATACGCGACATACGGGAAAATTCCTTTAACGCCTTTTCCTTGACTTCTTCGGGAAGTTCTTTATCCATAATCTTCTCTTTGAGTTCGTCAAGCTCGTCCCCGTCGTCGCCGAGCTCGGTGTGGATAGCCTTGAGCTGTTCCCTTAAATAGAAGTCCTTCTGCCCCTTTTCTATACTGCGCTTAACGGACGCGTTAATCTTCTTTTGCAGCCTTGCGATTTCCGCTTCGTCGTTGATTGCACGGCACAGTAAATCAAACTGGTCGCACAAATCTACGGTGCTTAATATATGCTGTTTTACGTTTACGGGAAGGTTTAAGACGTTGGCGGAGTTGTATAAAAACTCTTCCTTGTTTTCGCTGTTTTTGATTATATCTATTGACTCGTCGCTTGCAACACGGTCGGGCGATAACACTTCGGACATGGCGTATTTAGCCGAACGGAAGTAGGCTTCTGCCAAGTCGGGATTGTTGATTTGGGCAGGAAGTTCTTCGCCGTCGGCAAACAGACAGCCGTCCGACTTTTCCAAGCCCGTCAGCTTTACACGGTAAAGCCCCTTGCCCGTAACGCGTATTCTGTTACCGGGAAGGTTGGTCACTCTGCTTATAGAGATTACGACGCCCACGTCGTATAAATCGACTTCGCCCTTAACTTCGTTTTCTGTTTCGTCCTTCTGGGCGGCGACAATCATCGTCTTGCCCCTATCGAGAGCGTACTTGATTGCCGTAAGCGTAATAAGCCTGCCTGCGTCGAAAGTTATTGTGGAAAGCGGCAGAGCGCAACGCCCCCTTAATGCCGCTAAAGGAAGATGTATATTTTCATTAGCCATAGTTAAAGTTACTCCTTTTTCATCCGCAATTTTACAGCCCTGCACGATTTTGGTCGCACTTAAAAACATAGGGGGACGCAGACCGCCTCCCCCACATATTTATTATAAACCTTTTAAGCACAAACAAAACAATTTGTTTTACCTTACGCCGATTTTTTATAGATAATCTTAGGTTCGGCATTGTCGGTAATGCAATCCGCCGTGACGACCACTTCGTCCACGTCTGATTCGGAAGGTATTTTGTACATAACCGAAGTCATAACGTTTTCGATAATCGTCCTTAACCCCCTTGCGCCCGTCTTAAGCTTGATTGCCGTCTTTGCAATCTCCTTTACTGCGTCGTCGTCGACGGTGAGCTTTACGCCGTCGAGCGCAATGAGCTTTTTGTACTGCTTGATAATTGCGTTTTTAGGCTCGGTTAGTATGTTCACGAGAGCCTGCTCGTCAAGCGGATGAAGGGCGACTGCAATGGGAATTCTGCCCACGAATTCGGGGATAAGACCGAATTTGGTTAAGTCCTGCGGCTTAACTTCGGCAAGCGCCTTATAGGTATCGTCGTCAGTAGCCTTGACTTCGCCGCCGAAACCTAAGGACGTACTGTCCTTACGCGCCTGAACGATTTTATCAAGCCCTACGAACGCACCGCCGCAGATGAATAAGATGTTGGTGGTATCTATGCGCAGACATTCCTGCTGGGGGTGCTTGCGTCCGCCCTGCGGGGGAACGTTTGCTACCGTGCTTTCGATAATCTTTAAAAGCGCCTGCTGAACGCCTTCGCCCGATACGTCACGGGTGATGGATACGTTTTCGCTCTTCCTTGCAATCTTGTCGATTTCGTCGATATAGATTATGCCGCGCTCTGCACGGGCAATGTCGTAATCGGCGTTTTGAATGAGCTTTAACAAGATATTTTCGACGTCTTCGCCAACGTAGCCGGCTTCGGTCAAGGTGGTTGCGTCGGAAGTTGCAAAGGGCACGTTTAAAATCTTTGCAAGCGTGCGCGCAAGCAAAGTTTTACCGCAACCCGTAGGACCTAACAATAGGATATTGCTCTTATCGATTTCGACGTCGGCAAGCTCGCCTTCGTCTTTGCCTACGCTGTTAATGCGCTTATAGTGATTATATACCGCAACGGACAAGACCTTTTTCGCTTCGTCCTGACCGACGATATATTTATCAAGCTCTTCTTTAATTTCAGAAGGCTTTTTCAAGGGGACGGGCTGGGTTGAACTGCTTTGCTCGGTTTCGGAGAGCATATCCTTGCAGATTTCAACGCACTCGTCACAGATAAAAGCCCCGTTTTGACCTGCAATAAGCTTTTTTACAAGCTCTTCAGGTTTTCCGCAAAAGGAACAGAATCTTTGGCTTTCTTTCAATTTTAACTCCAAATACTTATAATTTATTTCCGCTCAGGGCAGATTACCGCCCTTTTATTTAGCGGCTGAACGGGCTTATTATTGCCCTGCCGCACCGTTATTATTCAAAAATTATCTCTTGTAGAATACGGTATCGATAAGGCCGTAAGCCTTAGCTTCTTCTGCGGAAAGGTAGTTGTCCCTATCGGTATCCCTTTCGATTTCTTCGATGGGCCTGCCCGTGTTGATAGAGAGAATATTGTTCAACTTCTTCTTTGTCTTAATGATATGGTTTGCGGCAATTGCAATATCGCTTGCCTGACCCTGCGCACCGCCTAAGGGCTGGTGAATCATAATTTCGCTGTTGGGCAGGGCGTAACGCTTGCCCTTAGTGCCGCTTGAAAGAAGGAACGCACCCATAGACGCCGCCATACCGATACAGATTGTAGATACGTCGCACTTGATATAATTCATAGTGTCGTAGATTGCAAGACCCGCCGAAACCGAACCGCCGGGGCTGTTGATATAAAGGCAGATATCCTTTGAAGGGTCCTTTGCTTCCAAAAAGATAAGCTGAGCTACGACGGTGTTTGCAACCGCGTCGTTAATCTCGCCGCTTAAGAAAATAATTCTGTCGTCTAACAGCCTTGAGTAGATATCGTACGAGCGTTCCCCGCGTGAAGTCTGTTCTACCACTATAGGCACGAGTGCGTTGTTTGTCTCTTTAATCATTTCATTATCTCCTTATACTAAATAGGATATTTATAGACAAGTTTATTTGGGTTTATGCTTAATGCGGATAAGTCCGCCCATACCCGATGAGATTGCCACGCCGACAAAAAGTCGGCTCGCAATGACGTTGTTGAAAGTCTGAGATTGCCACGCCGACTTGCAGTCGGCTCGCAATGACG